>SKIE01000156.1 GCA_007116585.1 Wenzhouxiangella sp.
CCAATACAGACGCAGGCGCAGATCACCATCAGCCGGAGGCTCCAGCTGCAGGTTGAGACGGTTCCAGCCGGGCAGATGGAAGTGAAACCAGTCCTGGTCGGCGGGGCTATGAAATGCACCCCGCACCGTTTGACCTGGCAGCACCGGGTTGGCCAGGCGCGGTTCGTCATTCGGTTCCTGCTCGGTGCCGGGAGGTGGCGGATCTGCGGCATTTAGGGCGATCCGGTAATCGCTGTCCTCACCCCGAAGCTCAATCAGGTAGCGGCCCGGCGGGAGGTACAGCGGGGCGTGGACCAGCCGGGTTGCGCCGGAATCACTTTCCGCACGCGCAATCGAGTCACGGCGAACGGCAACAGGCCGAGCGAGCCTCAGCGCCGTCAGATGGTCGCCTTCGGCGACAATCTTCCAGTACGGCGGCTCAGACGGAACAATGATGTTGAAGTACGCGGCGCGCGCCCCGTCCAGACGCCCGGACAGCGTCTGACCTGCTGGCAACGGCGATGCCCAGTGCGGATGGTCATTCGGTTCGACAGCCCGACCGGCCGGCGGTGCAGCGGTCGGTTGAACCCGCACTTCCAGGGACCTGGACTCGCGCCGATCCGGGTTATGCAGTCGCAGCTCATAACTACCGGGTGCCAGGCTCGCATCTGCAAAAAGGGGGGCTGGCCCGCTGCTCCGGCAGACCGGGTCGCGCGCACCCCGATGAGCCGGCTCACACACGCTGTACTCCTGTGCCAGAGCACCGCGCGTGCAGTGTGGACTCGCCACATGACGTTCAATCAGGCAGACCTGGACACCGGCAGAACCCGCAGCCTCGATGTTGAATGCGCCCTGCGCCAGGTCATCTTCGAGCTCGAAAGCCAGCGTGCGGCGCTGACCGGCCTCCAGGTTCAAACTCAGGTCCTGGTCCGCATCCAGCCAGATCGGTTCATCGGCCGCATCTTCATCGGCTGCGCCGGCGCGTTCCAGCGGCCCATCATCCGTCAGGCGCAGGCCGATCCGACCCAGCGGCTGCTCGTCAGCCCGCTCGAAGCGCACTTGACTGGAGGCCTGCAGCGCCAGCCGATTCCAGCGCCGGCTCCCCGGCCACGGATCCACGCCCGCCGCCGCATCCGCCGCCGGCACACCGTCCAGTTGCACCGCCAGCGCCGCACCCAACTCGCCCAACACTTCCAGCTGCCAGCGCCGACCTTCTCCGCCCTCTGGCATCAGCGGCAGACTCAAGCTGGCATCAGCGATCTGCAGAATAGACCAGCGCTCGCCGGCAGGACGCCCGGTCGGCGCCTCGCCGGGCGCGAGCGTTCGATCAATCCGGACCGGATCGGTTTGACGGAGGATCAACTCGTAACCGCCACCGGGACCATCGGCCTCAACCGTGATCAGGTGTTCGCCAGCCGGGAACATCAGCTGCCGGCTGACCGCTTCGACCGCTCCGGGTGCCATCGACAACTCCAGCAACAGCGTTTCCGCCGCACCGGTCGGCTCGGCACCGAACTCGAAGACATCGCCCTCTGCTTCGCCCGGCCAGCTCAGACGCAGGCGGATGCCTGTATCCGCTCGGTCGGCGCGCAATTCAACGGTCCAGAATCGAGCCGACTCCTCGTCATCAAACACCCACCAGAAGTGATCAACATCGCGACCCACAGCGCTGCCCACCACCCGCGCTTCGCCACGAAAGGACTGGGCCTGGCTCGGGATATCGTTGGGCTCGGTTTCAAAAAGGGGGCGCGGAAAGGCCCAGGTGCTGCCCAGAGGCAGAATCAGCATCAATCCCAGCAGGGCAGCACGAATTTTCATGACAGGTCCAAAGAGGTCGCCTCAGGCCTCCTTACGAAACCGGGACAAAAACCCGGACAGGCGGCAACGATGGAGGCATTGTTCCGTTCCAGTGAGGTGGTCTTCGACGGCGACACGCCGACGGCCATCGAGGGAGAACTGACCATAAAGGGGATTTCACAGCCTGTCACTCTGGAAATTACCCGGTTTGCCGCCATGCCCATCCAATGCTGGAGCGCCCGGCAATCGGTGCTGACGCAACCACCACGATCCTGCGCTCTGACTTCGACGCCGGAATGTTCGCGCCCGCGGTTGGCGGCGAGGTTCGCATCGACATCGCGGCCGAGACCGTGGCGCAAGAAGAGGAAGGCTGACCGTAGCAACCGGGAGCTGCCCGAGCAGCCGATTCGACAACACGTGTTGAACTCGGGACAGGGCTACGAGCTACACTGATGGCGTGAACAGGTGCTTCAACATGAAATCGTCATCAGCACTCAGGTCTTGATCGAACTGCGCTCGGTATTGACGCGCAAGCTCGAGCCTGCGCTGCCGTGGCACGATACTCGCGCCGCGCTCGAAGCGCTGGCCGACTGGTTTTGCCTGCCGATGCCGCAAGGCAACCGCTTTCCGGTTCTTTGGTAAACCCTTTCGGCGGGGCATCGGGCAACAGCTGCGATCAGCGCCCTATGAGAACGCCCGAGCCGAGGGCTGCAATACGATGATCCAGGAAATCAAGCACGATGCCCGTGGATTCCGAAACAACGAGCGGTTCAAGGCTGCGATCTACTTCCATCTGGGCGGGCTCGACCGCTACCCGGCGGCGGTACGGAAATGAGTGCTACCCACACGATTCAGTGAAGAGCCCAAAGACTTTACCTTGGCCGCCACTGAGCAGCCAAGAGACGATACTAAGAGTGTAAGCCGATTCGCTTGGCCAGCGGTGGATGGGCTTTAGCATGGGCGCAGAAGTTGACGTAAGCACACCGGAGCCGGGGTAAGAGTGATAAAGGTCAATCCGGTATGGTCAATCGATACCTCGCGAGTCGCGTGAGGATTAGAAGCCCCGTAAGCAAGTCCGGACTGTGGTCAAAATCGATTAATCCCCCTTACGATGCGGTCACTGGATGGGCAACATTTGGTCACCAAGCCCGATTCGACCTATTTCACAGCGCTTGGTCGGCGTCGGCAAGGGGCAAGAGTTTTCTGCCATGAAACGGTCCGGTGCCCACGACTTGGGCACCAGGATTTTTCAGGGCAGCGTCGGCAAGTCTCTGAAAATGAGAAATATTTGGCGCGCCCGACAGGATTCGAACCTGTGACCCCTGCCTTCGGAGGGCAGTACTCTATCCAGCTGAGCTACGGGCGCACACGAGGGGGAGAAAGTATACAGGAAACGAAATGACCACTGCCTTCGGAAGACGGTACTCTATCCAGCTGAGCTATGGGCACACGCCGCCAAAGTATAGCAGAATCTGATGACCGGGCTTCAAGCTGCGCACTGCCATAACTCTCTGAAATTTTGAGATTAAAAGCTCCTGGGCGGCTCGGCTGAGGTTCTTCAGAGATCTTGGTCGGAGTTTTCCGCCTGCGCAGGATCAGCCACGAAGCGCGCGCGGCCGTTCTGGCCGTGTTTGATGGCCACGCGCTGGCCGATATCGTGGCGCATCCGCGACAGCAGCAGGATCTGGGTCGCGGGCTAGTGGGCCATGCGTCAAGCAACGCATGAACACTGGAGCAGCGAAATACCCGATCGTAGCTCTGCCACGGTTGTTGCCGACAGGCAAAGGGATGCCAGAGCCTACGCTACAGCATCCCGCAGGATTTCGCGCACCCCGGCTTCCATGCCGTGACCACGCAGGGCAGCACTGCCCTGCAATTTCGCTGGCATGGGCGTTGGCCACAGGGCCACACTCCGGACCGGTAGTAACGGTTGACGATACTAACGCATCACGCTACTATCGCAGCGTGACGATCAAGAGCTTCAAGTGCGCCGACACGAAGTTCCTCTTCGATGGCGAGCGCGTAAAGCGTTTCGTGAACATCGAATCGACCGCCATGCGCAAACTGGCCATGCTGAACCGTGCGGAAAGCATTGGTGACCTGAAAGTGCCGCCGGGCAACAGGCTCGAAGCTTTGGAAGGCAACCGCAAAGGCCAGCACAGCATTCGTGTCAACGCGCAGTGGCGCGTCTGTTTCAGATGGACCGGAACGGACGCCGAAGATGTCGAAATCGTCGACTACCATTGATGTGAAAGCTGAATCGGAGGCAACCATGCGCAAAGTTCCTTACCCGCACCCGGGCGAAATTCTCATGGAGGAATTCCTGAAGCCGATGGGCATTACCCAGTATCGGTTGGCCAAGGAGATCGGCGTTCCCCAGCGCCGCATCGGCGAGATCGTGGCCGGCAACCGCTCCGTGACGGCCGACACCGGGCTGCGGCTGTCGCGTTTCTTCGGTATGTCGGAAGGCTTCTGGATCGGCCTGCAGGCGGACTTCGAGCGCGAGAAAACCAAGGATTTACTCGCCCCAACATTGCTGAAAATCCGCCCCCTCGCCGGTGTGGAAGCTGAGGTCTGACACAACCGGTGCGAGTTGTGTCCGCAAAACCGCGCACGTTCCCGTTTTTCCTGCCAGTGCCCTGACTCTCTGAGCGCCAGTAGCAGACTGTTGACTATGAGCACCGTCTACTGGACCCGGACGAACACGTCCCCGATGACCTGTCGCTGGACATGGCCATCAGCATGGGCCAGCGCGATCTGGTGGTGGAAGATTTTCCGGTTCTGACCCTACACGAGAGACCCGCCTTTCAGGCTCGGAACAGTTGCACCGGTGCCAGCGAGTCGGCAGACGGAATGTCTTCGGAGGGCAATCAATGAGAAGATCTGTCAAATGACACCCAAGGACATTGTCCATGCCAACTGCCGACCGACTCCCCGCCCTGCGCCAGCTGCTCGAATTGCGGGGTTATGAAGCCCTCGTAATCCCTCGGGCGGACGAGCATCTCGGCGAATACATCCCGCCGCATAACGAGCGCTTGCTGTGGGCGACGGGCTTTACCGGCTCGGCCGGCATGGCCGTGATCCTGCGCGAGCAGGCTGCAATCTTTGTCGACGGCCGATACACCGTCCAGGTTCGGCAACAGGTATCGGCCGCCGACTTCAGCTACCACCACCTCATCGACGAGCCACCAGTGCAGTGGCTGCTCGCTCACCTGCAGCCCGGTGACCGGGTGGCGGTGGATCCGCGCCTGCATAATCTGGAGTGGCTGCACCAGGCCGAGGCCGAATTGCAGGCAGCGGGCGTGATTCTGTGTCCGGACACCGACAATCTGGTCGATCGCTGCTGGCACGATCGGCCTGCCGCGCGGGTCGAGCCGGCCCTGGCACTCGACGAGTCATATACCGGCGAGTCCAGCCACAGCAAGCGGTCAAGAATGGCCGCCGAGATTCAGGCATTGAAGACGGACGGTGCCCTGATATTCGCCCCCGACTCCGTTTCCTGGCTGCTCAATCTGCGCGGGCGTGATGTGCCGTGCCTGCCCGTGCTGCAGTCTTTGGCGCTGCTGTGGAGCGATGGCTCGCTGGATGTGGTGGCCGAACCGGGCCGAATGCCCAGCGACTGGCAACAGCATTGTGGCGCCGGGGTGCGCCTGCATGCGCCGG
>SKIE01000339.1 GCA_007116585.1 Wenzhouxiangella sp.
CGGCAGCTGATGGCCTGGCAGTTGCCGAATTCAATCCCAACTCGGCAGATGTGCTCGCCGACGGCCGAATCGTGCTCAACGGGACCCGCGGCGTGGTAACCATCGACCCGGCGCGCTTGCGTGACGAGACCCGCAACCCGCCGGTTCACCTGCGTGCTCTGACCGCCGGTGACGAGCAGTTGGCCGTGGTCCCGGGCGAGCGTCCCGAGCCCCTGCTCGACTGGCAGCAGAACTCGGTCCGATTCGAGTTTTCCGCGCTGACCTACGTGGCCCCGGAACAAGTCCGGTATCGGGTTCGGCTTGAGGGATGGGATGACGACTGGGTCGAAGTCGGGCCTCAGTCCAGTATGTACTACAGCAATCTGCGGCCGCGGCGCTACCAGTTTCGCGTTCAGGCGCATACCGGAGACGGCCAGTGGGGCGAACCCGGGGATGAGTTCGTCTTCGAGGTGGCGCCGCCCCCCTGGCGCTCGGACGCGGCTCTGGCCGCGTACGCGTTGTTGCTGATCGGCGGGACCGGCCTGACCTGGCACCAGGCGCAACGCGCCGCTCGCCGCCGCAACGAGTTCCGGGAAACCCAGCAAAAACGCTTGCTGGCAGAAAACCAGCGCCGCCTGATCGAGCGCCTCAATCAGGATCTTGAGCCGCTGCCGCTGGCCCGGTGCATTGCCACCGAGCTGCAGCGCCTGACACAAGCCGATCAGGTGGGTTTCGGCTACACCCATGAGCTGATGCCCGAGACAGTCGTGACCCTTGATCAAGGCACGGCCCTTGCGAGAAAGGACTGGCTGGGACGCGTCGAACAGGCGGATGGTGAACGCGAGCGGGAAGTGGCGCTGAAGGCCGACAACGAAATCGTTGCGCGTGCCCTGCTTGTGGCACCGACCAACGGGTTTGCCCCGGACCACGGCCAGCGCCTGGCGTTGCTGGTGGACGTCGCTGGCCAGGCGCTGCATAACGCCATCCTGCTTCAGCGTGTGCGCGGACTGGCCGACCGCGCCGAGCAGGCCAACCGGGCGAAATCAGAGTTCCTGGCCACGATGAGCCACGAAATCCGCACCCCGTTGCACGGCGTGCTCGGCATGGCCGAGTTGCTCAATCAGCAGCACGATGAAGCGGGCCGTCGTGACCTGATCCGAACGCTCCGCGCCTCCGGTCAGCAGCTGCAGCGCATTATTGATGATGTCCTGGATATCTCCCGCATTGAGGCCGGGCGACTCAGCCTTGAGCGTGAGCCCTTCGAGCTTGTGTCCTTGCTGGAACAGGTTGTCGACCTGCATGCGCCCAACGCAGCCGCCAAGGGCCTTGATCTGCGCCTGAGCCTGAGTGCTGATCTGCCGCTGAGCGTGACCGGAGATGGTGGCCGCCTTGCCCAGATACTCGGCAATCTGGTCAATAACGCAGTCAAGTTCACCCGTTCCGGCTCGGTGGAACTCGCCGCCGAACTGACAGAAACCGGAAGCCTCTGTTTGAGCGTGACCGACACCGGTCCGGGTATTCCGCCTGAACAGCGTGCTCGATTATTTCAACCCTTCAGCCAGCTTGACGCCAGCCTGACCCGGGCCCACAGCGGTTCCGGGCTGGGCCTGGCTATTTGTCGTCGTCTGGCAGAGGGCATGGCGGCAGACCTGCGCCTGTGTAACGCGACTCAATCCGGCAGCCGATTCGTGCTGGATGTACCGCAACCGGACGCCAGGGCTTTCGATCTGCCCACCGGCCTGCTGCGCGGAATGGTGGTCGCATCGCTGCTCGATGCGCCGACGCATCGTGTTGTCAGTGCACTGTCGGAGCGTTGGCACTTCGGGCTGGTCGACGGCTGGGACGATTCGCCAGCCAGTGGCACGGTGGTTGTCTACGACGAACGCCTTCCTTCAGCACTAGAACGGGCCGACGCCTGGCACGCGGCGGGCGCCGTGCTATTGAGGCTGGAGTTGCCGCAGTCCGGTCAGGCGGAGCGGGTAACATATCCGGCGCGCCTGACCGCCATCCATACCCTGCGCTGGCCGCTGGTCGAGTCGCGCCTGATTGCCGCGCTCCTGGATATTCGATCGAGCGAGCGCGGTTCATAAGCGTAGCGCCATGTGCTGGCGTTTTGTCATACAGAAGGAGTACACTCCAATGCGTCGAATGCCGAGGGTCGCATAATGGAATGGATCGTACTGGGTTTGATCGCCGCGGTGGCTTTGTTCGCCATCGTCATTTACAACCGTCTCGTCGCGGCTCGCAACCGCTACAAGAATGCCTTTGCCCAGATCGACGTGCAGCTCACCCGCCGCCATGACCTGATTCCCAATCTGGTCGAAGTCGCACGAAAATATATGACCCACGAGCGAGAAACCCTGGAGGCCGTGATCCAGGCGCGCAATGGTGCGGCGCATCAGCTCAAGAACGCCGCCAGTGACCCGACCAATCCGGAAGTCATGAAAAAGCTGGGGGCTGCCGAGCAGGGACTGTCCGGTGCCCTGGGGCGCCTGTTCGCCTTGTCGGAGAACTATCCGGATCTGAAGGCCAACCAGAACATGATGCAGTTGTCGGAGGAACTGACCAGCACCGAGAACCGTGTGGCCTTTGCACGCCAGGGCTTCAACGATGCCGTGATGAGCTACAACATCCTGCGCGAAAGCTTCCCCAACAACTTCATCGCCGGCACTTTCAACTTCCAGCCGGCCCAGCTGCTTGACATTGAAGACCCGGCCAAACGCGAGGCGGTCAAAGTCAGCTTCTGATCGGTTAAGTGAATTTCTTCGAGCACCAGGACCGGGCGCGGCGTCAAAGCCGTTTCCTGGTCTTTCTTTTCGGCATGGCGGTGGCCGTGATTGTTCTTGCCGTCAACGCGGTGGTGCTGATCTCGCTGGGTGCGGCTGACTTACCCGCCCAACCCGCCGCCGGCGACTTCCTGCGCAAAAACGCCGGCCTGATCGCCACCACCACCCTGATCACCGGCGCCATCATCGGCCTGGCCAGTCTGTATCGCAGCCTGCAGCTGCGGGCCGGTGGTGGCGAGATTGCCCGTTCGCTGGGCGGGACACCAGTTGACCCGGCTACGGCCGATCCGCTGCGCCGGCGCTTGTACAACGTGGTCGAGGAAATGGCAATCGCCTCCGGCGTGCCGGTGCCCGAGGTCTTTGTGCTGGAGCACGAACAGGGCATCAACGCCTTCGCCGCCGGCTATTCGCCGGCCGATGCCGCTGTCGCTGTCACCCGGGGCACGCTGGAAAACCTTGACCGGGATGAACTACAGGGTGTCATTGCCCATGAGTTCAGCCACATTTTCAACGGCGACATGCGCCTGAATATCCGTCTGATCGGATTCCTGTTCGGCATCCTGGTCATCGCCATCATTGGCCGCCGGTTGTTGCTGTCGACCCGTTACGCGCGCGATTCCCGCAACGCGGCGCCCGCCGTCATGATTGGCCTGGTCGTGGTGCTGATCGGCTATGCGGGCCTGTTTTTCGCCCGCTGGATCAAGGCCGCTGTGTCGCGCCAGCGCGAGTTCCTGGCCGATGCCTCGGCGGTGCAGTTCACCCGCAACCCGGACGGCGTGTCCGGCGCGCTGAAAAAAATCGGGGCGCTCTACGCCAGTTCCTTTCTGACCACCGATGCCGAGGAAGTCGGCCACATGCTGTTCGCCCGAGGCATGGGGCGCCAGTTGTTCGCCACGCATCCACCGCTGGATGAGCGGATTCGGGCCATTGATCCCAACTTCGAGTCCTCGGAGCTGAAGGAACTGGCCAAGACGCTGGATCGCCACGCCCAGGTCAAACAGGCCGAAGCCGAACAACAAGCCGAGCGCGCCGGGGCCGGGCCTGGTGGCTTGCCGCTGAACCCGGAGCAGCTGGCCGAAAAAATCGGTCAGCCGGGGCTGAATCAAATATTTGTCGCCGCAGCCCTTGCTGCGGCCATGCCGCCGCCGCTGGAACGCGCCGCACACTCCGATGAATGGGCGCCGGAACTGGTCTGTTTCCTGCTGCTGAGCGACGACCCGGACGTTCGTGAAAACCAGCGCCTGTTGATTGCAAAGGCAATGGGCAGCGAAAGCGAGAGCCAGGTCGGCATCCTGTGGCAGGAAGGGCAGCAGTTGGCCCGACGCCAGCGCCTGCCGCTGCTGGAGATGGCGTTTCCGGCGCTGCGGCGCCGGCCGCACAAGGAACTGATTGCCCTGCTGCGGCTGATCGAGGAACTCATTGCCTGCGATGGACGGGTTGACGTGTTCGAATACAGTCTGGGGCGCCTGACCGCGCGCCAGATCGAGGACGCGCTGCATCCGGAACGGGCGCGACCGGGCGGCTCGCGCAGGCTGACCCAGCGTCAGCCAGAGATCATCACCACGCTCGCGGTTCTGGCCTGGCACGGCAATCCCGGTGAGCCGGCCGTGGCGCTGGCCGCGTTGCACGCCGGTCTGGAAGGGCTGGCGGATTCAGTCCCGGATACCTTGCCGGCGCTTGAAGACTGGCCGAAACAACTCGATCGCGCGCTGGCCAGGCTCGATGATCTAAAGCCGAATGCCAAGCAGGCGCTGGTGGCCGGCCTGGCCCGTTGCGCCCTGCACAACGAACAGTTGCGTGATCAGGAGATGGAACTGCTGCGCGTGATCTGCGGGCTCATCCACGTCCCGCTCCCGCTGCTGGACAACGCAGACTACTGACGCTCGACCGTGATCTCGGTCGAATACTCGATGTCCCGGGTTCGCACGCGCGTTGGCGGATTGATCCAGACCACGGTCACACCCTTGCGTGAGGCCACCCGATCCACGCTGGCCATGCGTTCGCTGTGCAATTCGCGCGTTTTGGACTGACTCGGGTCAGTCGTGGCACAGCCGGCGAGCAGCGCAACGACAGCCGCGCCCGCCATGATGTTCCAGGATCTCTTGACCATTGCTCATTTCCTCGCTCAACGACAGCGGCCTGATGATATTACACCGGCGCCCGGTGTCTCCGTCAATTCGACCGCCACGCCATGCGACCCCAAGGCCCACCGTCGGCTGGGGTATGCTTTGCCCCCTTGAATCTGACCATCGTTTGGGAGACTGACATGCATCGCCGGAAAACGGCCCTTGATTTCCTGATTGCGCTCTGTACTGTTTTTCTGTTGGTGGCCTGTTCGCCACAAGAGCCTGCCGAAACCACCGCCGAGCCACCGGCGCCGTCCGCTGCGGTGGAGCACAGTGACCCGCCCGTCGTGGCCGGCATAGCCGCCGCCCACCCGATGGCCGTGGATGCTGGCCTGGCGGTGTTGCGCCGAGGCGGCAGCGCGGCAGATGCGGCGGTGGCTGTGCAGGTCATGCTGAGTCTGGTCGAGCCGCAGAGTTCCGGTATCGGCGGCGGTGCTTTCTTGCTGCACTATGACGCCGAAACCTCCGAAATCACCGCGTTCGACGGTCGCGAGACCGCACCGGC
>SKIE01000302.1 GCA_007116585.1 Wenzhouxiangella sp.
CCGGCTACGATGCGGCGGTGTTTCCGGTCTCGGCTTATTCCACCCTGGGTTGGTTCGCCGATCCGGTGCTCAACACCATGCTGCGGCGCGACGAGGCGGCTTTTGCCGGGCTGATCTTTCACGAACTGGCCCACGAAAAGCTGTTCCTGCGTGGTGATACCCGCTTCAGCGAGGGTTACGCCGTGGCGGTCGAGCGGATCGGCGTCGAGCGTTGGCTGAGCGCGCGCGGAGAAGACCAGCTGCTGGCAGACTGGCGCGCGGAGCAGGCCTTGCAGGCCCGGTTCACCGATCTGCTGCTGGCCGCGCGCGAGGAGCTTGAGGCTCTCTATGCCAGCGACCGCACCGAGGCCGAAATGACTCGCCAGCGGCGCCAGGTTTTTGCCGCATTGACTGCGGCTGTGGCTGAGCTCGATGACGCGGAAGGCGAGCCGCGTTTTCGACGCTGGGCTGAAAGAGATATCCACAACGCGCACCTGGCGCTGGTGGCAACCTATGAATCAGCGGTCGACGGTTTCATGGCCCTGTATGCCGACTGCGACGGCGAGTTGCCTTGTTTTCATCAGCGCGCGGCAGAAGTGGCAAAAGCCGATCCATCGACCCGGGCCCGTCTTTTGGGCGATACTTGACCGTTGACCGGCACTGGCCCGCCCCGGAACCACGCTTGCATCGATTGTTTTCCATCCTGCTTTTGCTGACGCTGTGCTGGCTTGCGGCCGGTACCGCCCTGGCCCAGGGCATGCTGGTCGACAGCGATCGCCCGGCGCTCAGCTGCGTGCCGCCCGAGGATCGCCTTGAGCGCATCGAGCCGGAGCGCGGCGAGGATCTGCCGGTCCAGATTGATGCCGAGTTTTTCAGCGCCGAGCGCGGACAGCCGGTGATTGCCCGCGAGCAGGTGCGTGTGCGCCAGGGTGACCGCCGGCTGGAAACCGAGGAAATGGTGTTTGATCGCGACACCGGCCGGCTGGATCTGCCGGTGCTGCTGCACTACCGGGATGCCTTCATCGCCATTCGCGCAGAACGGGCCTGGGTCGATTCTCAGGATTCGCGCGGGCGATTCGAGCAGGTGGGCTACCAGATTGCCGATTCCGACGGCGCTGGCCAGGCCGTGCTGGTTGAACTGCTGAGCCCGACCCGGGCGGAGTTGGAAGACTTTGACTTCACCACCTGTGATCCGGCCAATCCGGATTGGCAGCTCAAGGCCGGCCAGGTGCGCCTGAACCTCGACCGCGGCCAGGGCGTGGCCCGCCATGCCCGGCTGGAGTTCAAGGGCGTGCCCATCCTGTATTCGCCGTGGCTGAGCTTTCCGCTGAGTGACGAGCGGCAGAGCGGTTTTCTTTACCCCCAGTTCGGCTTCTCCAGTGATGACGGGTTTGACTTGCGTATTCCCTGGTACTGGAACATTGCGCCCAACCAGGATGCCACGTTCACCCCGCGCTGGATTCAGGATCGTGGCACCCAGCTCATCACCGAGTACCGCTTTCTGACCCGCCGTCAGCGTGGCCAGGTCGACCTCGAGGCGCTGCCGTCTGATAACAAGGCCGACCGTAACCGTTACTTCGGTCAGTTTGACTACCGGGCTACGTTGGCTCGCGGCTGGTGGTCGACTGTCAATCTGCGGCGCGCGTCCGACGACGAGTACTTCGTCGACCTGGGCAGCGATCTGGCCGACTCGGCGGTGCAGTTTCTGCGCTCCGGCGCGCGCGTGCGCGGCACCGGTCAGCGCTGGTCGCTGGACTTTCTGGCCGACACCTTCCAGGTGCTCGACGAGGCGGTCGCCCCCGGCGCCGAGCCCTACCGCCGCCTGCCGCGCGTTCGGGCCCAGTACGGCCAGCCGCTGCTCCGCTGGTTTGACTTCGATATAGACGCCGAGGCGGTTTACTTTGACCGTGACGCCGGAGTGACCGGTGGGCGTATGGACCTGTATCCACGGCTGCGATGGAACCTGCTGCGATCAAGCGGCTTCGTGCGGCCGGAGATCGGCCTGCGCTCGACAGCGTACGAGCTGGACCGGGCCGAGCGCAGCAGCCTGACTCGCACCACCCCCATCGCCAGCATTGATGCAGGCTTGTTTTTCGAGCGCGCGCTGGCCGACGGACAACGCGTCCAGACGCTGGAGCCGCGCCTGTTCTATCTCTACGTGCCGACCCGCGACCAGTCGGACATTCCGCGCTTCGATACCGCGCCATTGACCTTCGGCTTTAGCCAGCTGTTCCACCATAACCGTTTCAGCGGGCCGGATCGCCAGGCCGACGCCAACCAACTGACCATGGCGCTGACCTCGCGCCTGGTTGAGACGGCCGATGGCCAGTCGCCGCTGGACTTCAGCGTCGGCCAGATCGTCTATTTCAGCGATCTGGAGGTCCAGCTGCCGGGCCGGCCAGTCGATACCCGCAGTCGCTCGGCCACCATTGCCGAGGTCAATTGGCGGCCCTGGGAACGTCTGCGGGTCAATGCCGGTCTGCAGTGGGACAGCGTTGAAAATGAAACCGAAGTGATCCAGTTTGGTCTCAATTACCGCGATCGACAGGCGGGCCAGGTTTCACTGGGGTATCGTTTTCGCCGAGACCGGCTCGATCAGGTGGACGTGCGCGCACGCTATCCCTTGCGCGGGAACCTCAACCTGATCGGTCGGCTGAATTATTCTTTCGAGGAAAGTCAGGCCCTGGAAGCGTTGGGCGGCATTGAGTACGAAAGCTGTTGCTGGGCGGTGCGCCTGACCGCCCGCGAATGGGTTCGCGATCGCGAGACGGAAACCCGCCGCGCGGTCTTTCTGGAGCTGCACCTGAAAGGTATGGGCAGTCTCGGTCGGCGGCCCTATCCGCTGTTCCCTGAGCAGCGCTGACAGGCTGGTCATCATTGCAACAAATACGGTTGGAACGAATGAAAAAGATTGCACACACCATCACCGTCGGGGCCGTTCTGGCTCTGCTCCTGCCGGCGCTGGCTTCAGCCCAGGCACTGCGCCAGAATCTGGACGGCATTGTGGCGCTGGTCGAAGAGGATGTGATCCTGCAAAGCGAACTGGATGCTGCCATTGCCACGATTGAAATGCAGGTCCGCGGCCGCGGCGAGAATCTGCCGCCGCGGCGGGTCATGGAAGAGCAGGTGCTGGAGCGCCTGATCATGACCCGTCTGGAAGTGATCCGGGCCGAGGAAACCGGTATTCGCGCGTCTGATGCCAACGTCGACCAGGCCTTGCAGCAAGTCGCGCAGCAGAACGGCATCACGCTGACCCAGCTGCGCCAGGCCATTGAAGCCGACGGGTATGACTTCCAGGAGTTCCGGCGCCAGATCCGGGAGGAAATCCTGTCTTCGGAGTTGCGCCAGCGCGTAGCGGCGAGCATGGATGACATCACCGATACCGAGGTCGATATTCTGCTGGCTTCAGGCGGTATCGGCGGGCCGGAATTCAACCTTTCGCAGATTCTGATCCAGGTTCCGGAGGGTGCCAGTTCGGCCGATGTTCAGGCGGCGGCGCAGCGTACTCAGGAAATTCGCGGTGAGATCGAGCAAGGCATGGATTTCGCCTCGGCGGCCATTGCCTTCTCGCAGGCGCCGGACGCGCTGGAAGGCGGTGACGTGGGCTGGCGTCAGCTCACCACCCTGCCGCCGCTGTTTGCCGATGCGCTGGACGGTCTGGAGCCGGGTGATGTGACCGAGCCGATTCGCTCTCCGGGCGGCTTTTTGCTGCTGCGGGTCAACGACGTTCGCGAGGCCTCGGAGGTCATCGTGCAGGAGTATCGGGCTCGGCATATCATGATCGAGCCGTCGGAAGTGCTGTCGCTGGACGCGGCCGAGCGTCGCATTCGTGACCTGCACGAGCGCATCGAGGCCGGCGAGGAGTTCGGCGATCTGGCGCGGCGCTACTCGACTGATGAGACCTCGGCCAACATCGGTGGCCGTCTGAACTGGTTTGCCAGCGGCGAATATGGCTCGGACTTGCAGTCGGCCATCGACGCGCTGGAGCCAGGCGAGCTCAGTCAGCCGTTCCGGACCGGTATGGGCTGGCATCTGGTGCGCCTCGACGAGACCCGCCAGGCCGACCGGACCGAGGAAGCGCTGCGCTCGCAGGCCCGCGAAATGTTGTTCCAGCAAAAAGCCGAGGAAGAAGTCGAGCGGTTCCTGCGTCAGCTGCGGGCTGAATCTTTCGTCGAAGTCCGGCTTTGACGTCGAACGCCGACCGGCTGCTGCTGACCGCAGGCGAGCCGGCCGGGATCGGGCCGGAGCTGGCCTGTCGGCTGGCGTCGGGTGAGGCCGATGTGGTCGTGGTCGCCGACCCGGGCCTGCTTGAACGCACGGCCCTGTCGCTTGGTCTGGACGCTCGGATACGAGTGATGGATTCAATCGGCGACAGCCCTGGCGATTCGCCGGCTTCTGGTCAGATTTGCTGTCTGCCGGTTGAGTTGAATGCGCCGGCTGAGCCGGGCCAGTTGAACCCGGCCAACGCGGCCTATGTGCTCGAAACCCTGCGGCTGGCGGCTGCTCACTGTATGGACGGCCGCGCCAGCGCCATGGTGACCGCCCCGGTGCACAAGGGCGTCATCAATAATGCCGGTATTGCGTTCAGCGGGCATACCGAGTTTCTAGCCGAGCAGGCCGGCGTGGATCGGGTCGTGATGATGCTGCTCGCCGATCGTTTACGCGTGGCGCTGGCCACCACGCACATGCCGCTAGCTGCGGTGCCGGCTGCCGTTACTGCTGCCTCTCTGACGCGCACCTTGCGCATTCTGGATGCTGATCTGCGCCGTCGCTTTGGCCTGGAGCGGCCGCGTATCGCCGTGCTGGGATTGAACCCGCACGCCGGTGAAGGCGGTCATCTGGGCCACGAAGAGCAGGACATCATCGAGCCGGTGCTGGCTGATCTGCGCCGCGAGGGCTTGCTGCTGGAAGGACCCCTGCCCGCCGATACCGCGTTTTTGCCGGAGCGGCTGGCGGCATTCGACGCTGTTCTGGCCATGTATCACGATCAGGGCCTGCCGGTGCTGAAATACGCCGGGTTCGGAAGTGCGGTCAACATGACCCTGGGTTTGCCGTTCGTGCGCACTTCGGTTGACCACGGCACGGCACTGGATCTGGCCGGCAGTGGTCGGGCTGATGTCGGCAGCCTGGCCGCAGCCGTGGCGCTGGCGCGGTCCCTGAGCGGGCAGCCGGTCTGAATCTCGTTGTGCAGCCGCATCGCCCGCGCAAGCGCTTCGGACAACACTTCCTGCGCGATGCGCAGGTGATCGAACGGCTGGTCCGCGCGATTGCGCCGCAGGCCGAAGACCGACTGCTGGAGATCGGTCCGGGTGAGGGTGTGCTGACCCGGCCGCTATTGAGTGCCGGTGCGCGCGTGCTTGCCGTGGAACTGGACCGGGACCTGGCCGCCAGTCTGCCCCAGAGGCTC
>SKIE01000296.1 GCA_007116585.1 Wenzhouxiangella sp.
AAAAAACCTGTTCAAGACAACTTGTAGAAGGAGATACAACCATGACCATGATCAAAAACACCCTCGCCGCCCTGCTGCTGTGCTTTGCCCTGACCGGGCTGGTAGCCGCCGAAAACATGACGGTCAACGTCAACACGGCGACCGCCGAGCAGCTGGCTGAAGCGTTGACCGGCATCGGCGAAGCCCGCGCGGACGCCATCATCGCCTATCGCGAAGAGCATGGCGATTTCACGCACGTGGATGAATTGGTCAACGTGCGCGGCATCGGCCTGGCGACCGTCGACCGGAATCGCGATCGGATTGTGCTTGACGAACCCGCACAAGACTGAATCGGGCTCTGAAACGTCGGGCTGCCGGTTGCTGCGAGCCGGCGGCCCGACCTTTTTCAATTAATGACCCCGCAGCGAAACACTCGCCATTCGTTGCCCGAAAAATCTATCGCAGATCGGCAGGGCTGATGCCGCCGCTGCCGCGATAGCGCAGCTCTCCTGCCTCGATGCGAACGTCAAGCCGATTTTCCGGCGGCGGCAAAGGACAGGTCGTGTAGGCGTTGAACGCACACGGCGGGTTGTAGCTGCGGTTGAAGTCGAGCACCACCTGTCCGTCAGCCGGCAGGTCGGAATACAGATAGCGGCCAAGACCATAAGTCTCCCGACCCGACGTCCGGTCGGCCAGGATGAAGAACAATTCATCGTCCGCCGCCAGCGCTTCAAGAGCAAAGGTCTGCCCGTTGAATTCAAAAACCGCCCGCCCGGGATTGGGCTGGTCGCGCAACTCGCCGAGCACGTCGGCTATCGGAATCGTGGCATCTTCCGGGTGCGGCTCCCAGCGAGCGTCAATACGCCAGTCAGGGTCAAATTCGAAGTAATCCAGCCCCTGAAAGCCGCGCCGGGTCTCTGCCTCCCGGTCACGCGCGCGAAAGACCAGTCGGTCGCCACGACGGGCCATTTCAAACCACCCGGTACCGGCACTGACGCGCGTTGCCGGCAATTCTCCGGCAACGGTCAACTCGGTTCGCCCGCTAAGCATCTCTCCATCAACGGTCACACCCTCGGCGGCGGGCGTGAACCAGGCTTGAGCGCCACGCAACTCCAGCAAACCCCAGCGATCCGGTCCAGAGATCAATTCAAGGTCGCTGTCTTCGACCGTGCCAACCTGCCAATCGCCGTCACCGGGGAAGCTCAACGCAACCAGACTCAGCCAGCCGAATGGCGCGGTCAGGTTCTCAAGGCGCTGCTCGCGCCATTCCATCGCCTCCTCTTCCCACATGAGAGCGGGATCGTCAGCCGCTTGTGTCGTGCCCCCGACCAGGGCCACCAGCAGCAGCACCAGACGGCGCCAACTACGCTCTTCCATAGATGTCCTCCAAGCGTTCAATATCGTCTTCACCAAAGTAGGTACCGGTTTGTACCTCAATGATGTGGACTGGTTCCTCACCCTGATTTTCCAGCCGGTGCAGTTGCCCGATCCGGATCTGCGTCGCCTCGCCGGGCCCCAGGGTGAATTCCCGATCATCCAGCCGCACCCGGGCCTGACCGGACACCACCGTCCAGTGCTCGCTGCGACAGGCGTGGCGCTGCAACGACAGCACCCCGCCAGGCCGCACGGTCAGGCGCTTGACCTTGCAGTCGCTGCCGTCCTCAAGCACGGTGTAGCTGCCCCAGGGTCGATGCACCGTGCGATGATGGACGGCCGAGTCGTGCTCGGTCCGACTCAGTTCCTCAACCACCGCCTTGACGTCCTGGGCCCGGTCGCGACCGGCCACCAGCACCGCATCGCCGGTATCAACGATGACCAGATTGTCCACGCCCACCGCTGCCACCAACCGCTGCTCGCCCTGGACAAAGGTATTGCGAGATTCAACCAGCACCGCTTCACCGCTGACCCGGTTGCCGTGCGCATCGCCCTCGTAGAGTTCACTGATCGCCTGCCAGGAACCGATATCGCTCCAGCCACAGGCGACCGGGACGACGGCGCGCCGGCTGGCTTTCTCCATCACGGCAAAATCGATCGAGTCCGACCGCACGTCAGCGAACAGTCCGGGATCGAGTTCAACCGGCTCCGCGTCCGCCGCAGTGTGCCGCCAGACTGCATCAACGCCGCTTGCGATGTCGCCCACATGCTCGGCCAGTGCGGCCAGAATGGCGCCGGCGCGAAAACAGAACATGCCGCCGTTCCACAAGTAATCGCCTGACTCGTAGTAACGCTGGGCCGTGGCCAGATCCGGCTTTTCCACAAACGCGTCGATCACGTGCCCCCCGTCTACCGCCTCGCCGGCCCGAATATAGCCGTAGCCGGTTTCGGCGTGGGTGGGGTGCACGCCCAGGCAGGTCAGCCAGTCATCAGCCGCCAGCGCCGAGGCGGTGGCCACGGCCTCGGCGAAGGCACCCTGATCACGAATCAGATGGTCGGCCGGCAGGACCAGCATGCGCGCATCGGCCCCGAAGCGGGCCTGGACCCAGTGCGCGGCCGCTGCGATCGCCGGCGCGGTATTGCGACCGACCGGCTCGAGCAGAAAGTGATGGGCTCCCGTCGGCGCTGCTTCGCGGTAGAGGTCGCGCGTCAGAAAGTAGTAGTCACGCCCGGTCACGGTCAAAGTCACGTCACTGCCAGCCACCTGCAATGCTCTCTGGATGGTGCTGCCGGCCAGCGTCTTGCCGTCGGCCAGGCGCATGAAAGGTTTGGGATGCGCTTTGCGCGACACCGGCCACAGCCGGGTTCCGGCGCCGCCGGAAAGGATCACAGGTATCAGCATGAGCATTCCTTCAAGTCGTCAAGACAGGCCGCCAGCGCGCGGCGCGTGGACCAGGCTGCCTCCCCGCTGTGTTGCTCCAGTCGGGAAACGTCCAGCACCGACCAGCCAGGCCGTCGAGCTTTTTGCGGCCACTGGTCCGAGGTGATCGCCCACACGCTGACCGGCTCTGCAATCAGACCACGTTCAGCCGCCATTGTTACCGCCAGCCCGGCAAACTCGTGCCAGCTCATACTGCCCTGGTCGACCGCGTGCAGCGTCACGGGGCCGGTACCGCCCGACCACGCCGCCAGCGCCTCGGACGTCATCCGGGCCAGACTGCCGGCCCAGGTCGGCGAGCCGGTCTGGTCGCTCACCACCTGCAGCGATTCCCCCGTCCCGGCCCGGCGCAGGATGGCACTCAGGAAATTGCCGGGATAGCGGCTGTACAACCAGGCCGTGCGCAGGATCAGCGCATCGGCCCGAGAACGGCGAATACCCTCTTCGCCGGCCAGCTTGGTTTTGCCATAGACGCTGGCCGGCGCCGGCGCATCACGCTCTGTCCAAGGGCGACCGGGCGCGCCGTCAAACACATAATCGGTTGAAAAATGAACCAGCCTGGCCCCTTGGACTTGCGACCAGGCCGCCAGCTGCTCCGGCAGGCGGGCGTTAAGCACGGCTGCGGCCTCAGGTTCATCTTCTGCAGCATCAACCCCCGTCCAGGCCGCCGCGTTGACGATCAGTTCAGGGCGCGCCTCTGCCAGCAGATCGGCGACTGCATCCGGGTCACTCAGGTCACACGGAAGGTCACCGCTGCTGCGCGCGCTGGTCACCAGTTCCCCTTGCTCGGCCAGGCGCGGCGCGAGGTAGCAACCGAGCTGTCCGCCTGCGCCGGTCAGCAATATCTTCATGCCGGTAGCCGGCCCGGATCCAGGTCACTCAGGCGCGGTGCCGCTGCATCCTTATCCGACAGGCCTACCGGCGCCAGCGGCCAGTCCACGCCGATGCGCGGATCGTTCCAGGCAATGGCGGCGTCTGCGTCCGGACGGTAGGGCCGGGTACACAAATAATTGAACGTGGCCTGCTCGCTCAGCACCTGGAATCCATGGGCAAAGCCCTCGGGAATCCAAAGCTGCTGGTGAAGTTCTGCGTCGAGTTCAAGCGCGGTCCAGCGCCCAAAATCGGGCGAGTCGGGCCGGATATCCACCGCGACATCCAGCACCCGTCCGGCGCTGACCCAGACCAGTTTGCCCTGCGGCTCCGGCCACTGGTAGTGCAGGCCCCGCAGGACTCCATGGGCCGAGCACGATGCATTGCCCTGGACAAAGTCCGGCCCGATGCCGTGAGCCGCATAGCGTTCACGGCGCCAGGTTTCCAGAAACCAGCCGCGCTCGTCGGCAAAGACTTTGGGCGTGATCAACAACACGCCCGGCAGATCGGTGGCTTCGACCTTCATGGCTCGAAACGGCTGTCAGCCACCATGCGCAGATAATCACCATAGCCTGACGATATCAGCGGCTCGGCCAGCGCCAGCAGCTGCGCGCGGTCAATCCAGCCCTGCCGATACGCGATCTCCTCCGGGCAGGCCACGCGCAGGCCCTGGCGCGACTCCAGCGTCTCGATGTAGCTGGCCGCCTGCTGCAGGGAGGCGTGGGTACCTGTATCAAGCCACGCATAACCCCGACCCATACGCTCTACGGTCAGATCACCCGCCGCCAGATAGCAGCGGTTCAAATCGGTAATTTCCAGTTCTCCGCGCGCGGAAGGCGCCAGGCTGGCCGCGAAATCGCAGGCTCGCTCATCGTAGAAATACAGACCGGTCACGGCGTAGTTCGACTTGGGCTGAGACGGCTTTTCTTCCAGCGAGATGGCGTCCCCGTCTGCGCCCATCTCGACCACGCCGTAACGTTCGGGATCGCTGACCCAGTAGCCAAACACGGTTGCGCCACGCGTTCGGCCGGCGGCCCTGGCCAACAGCTCCCGCAAACCGCCGCCATGAAAGATGTTGTCGCCGAGGATCAGACAGGACGAACCGCCATCGACGAACTCACGCCCGATCAGGAAGGCCTGGGCCAAGCCCTTGGGTTCGGGCTGGACCGCATATTCCAACTGCAGCCCCCACTGACTGCCGTCGCCGAGCAGGTTCCGGAACAGGGACTGCTCGTGCGGCGTCGTGATCAGCAGGATTTCATCCATCCCCGCCATCATCAAGGTCGTGAGCGGGTAATAGATCATCGGCTTGTCGTAAACCGGCAGCAGTTGCTTGCTGATCACCCGGGTCAGCGGATAGAGTCTCGTACCGGCACCGCCGGCCAGAATGATGCCTTTTCGCTTCATCAAACGTGCGTCACGTTGTATCGGAGATACCGGCAGAGTAACGCAGAACAGGCGTGTCGGGGGCGGGCGCGGCTAGACCCTGGCAATACCAAGCCGCTCTGAACGATAACGGCCATCGCGGATGCGCTGCCACCAGCCCCGATGGGCAAGATACCAGTCAACGGTCTGCGCCAGGCCCTGGGCAAAATCGACCGACGGTGTCCAGCCCAACTCGGTCTGAATTCGCGCCGCGTTGATCGCGTAGCGTCGGTCGTGTCCGGGTCGGTCGGTCACATACTCGATCAACTCACGCCGCGGCCGGTCAGCGGGCACGCGCTCATCAAGCAGATCGCACAGCAGGTGAACCACGTCCAGATTGGCCATTTCAGCGTTGCCGCCGATGTTGTAGACCCGCCCGGGTGAACCGCTTTCAAGCACCCGCATGATGGCCCGGCAGTGATCGGTCACGAACAGCCAGTCGCGACGCTGCTGACCATCGCCGTAGACCGGCAGCCGCTCCCCTTCCAGCGCATTGATCAACATCAACGGAATCAGCTTCTCCGGAAACTGATACGGTCCATAGTTGTTGGAACAGTTCGTGATCATGACCGGCAAACCGTAGGTACGGTGCCAGGCGCGCGCCAAGTGGTCGGCCGCAGCCTTCGAGGCGGCATACGGGGAATTGGGCGCGTATTGGTGCTCCTCGGTGAACCCCGGCTCGCCTACTTTCAGGCTACCGTAGACCTCATCGGTCGAGACATGGACGAAGCGAAATGCGCTGTGGCCGCGCTTGAAATGGTCAAGCGCTGCGTCGAGCAGCGTCTGGGTACCGACCACGTTGGTGCGGATGAAGGCACCCGGGTCGTCAATCGAGCGGTCGACGTGGCTTTCGGCGGCAAAATGCACCACCGCGTCCGGACGATACTGCTCCAACAATCGCTGGACCAGCGGCCCATCGCAGATATCGCCGTGGATCAGTTCATGCCGGGCCGGGTCGAGATCCGCCAGTGACGCCTCGTTGCCGGCATAAGTCAGCAGGTCGAGGTTCACGACCGACAGCGCGGTCGTGTCCAGCACGTGGCGGACAAAATTCGAGCCAATGAAGCCCGCACCACCGGTAACCAGTAGATATGCCATGCCGTGCCGCCCTGCAGGCTGAGGCTGAAATCAGAAAGGGATATCGTCTTCCAGGCTATCGGACGGCGGCGGCGAACTCGGCCCCGAGTCGCCGGAAGAAGAGCGACCGTAACTGCCGCGGTCATCACCCATCGGCGCGCTGCCGCCGCGCGAGTCCAGCATCTGCATCTCGTTGGCAATGATTTCGGTCGTGTAGCGATCGTTGCCGTCCCGATCCTGCCACTTGCGGGTCTGCAGGCGACCTTCCACATAAACCTTGCTGCCCTTGCGCAGGTACTCGCCGGCGATTTCACCCAGCCGCCCGAACATGACGACGTTATGCCATTCGGTGTTTTCGCGCTGCTCGCCGCTTTGTCGATCACGCCAGGTTTCGGAGGTCGCGACCCGCAGATTGGCCACCGCGTTGCCTCCGGCGGTATGACGCGTTTCCGGGTCAGCACCCAGATTACCGATGAGAATGACCTTGTTAATACCTCGCGCCATGCTGATTCCCGCTCCCGATGTGGTTTCAATCACTAAAGGGCAAAATTCTAGCACAGCACATGGCGACCTCCCCGCGGTGAATTTCTTGTCTTGATGCAGGAAATGCACTCGTATAATGGTCTCCCATGAACGCTGTCTCCCTCGTGGCTTTACCCCGTACGCTCGACGATGCCCTGGCCCTGGCCGAAGAGGATCGGCGAGCGATCGACCGCTTGATCAGCACCCGCCTGTCCTCGGATGTGGTGCTGGTCAACCAGATCGGTCAGCACATCATTCACGGCGGCGGCAAGCGACTGCGACCGCTGGTGCACGTGCTGTGCGCCCGCGCGGCCGGCTACGAGGGCAAGGATCATATTCAGCTTGCCGCCGTGATTGAATTCATCCATACGGCGACCTTGCTCCACGACGACGTCATCGACGAATCCGGCCAACGTCGCGGACGCGATACGGCGCACACCATATGGGGCAATGCCGCATCCGTGCTGGTTGGCGATTTTCTCTACTCGCGCAGCTTTCAGCTGATGGTGGAGTTGCAGCAGCTGGACGTCATGCGGATCCTGGCCGATACCACCAACACCATCGCCGAGGGCGAAGTGCTGCAGCTGATGCAGATGGGGAATCTGGAGCTGACCGAGGCAGACTATTTCCGGGTCATTTCAGACAAGACCGCGTGCCTGTTCGCCGCCAGCGCACGGCTGGCCGCGGTGATCGCAGATTTGCCGGCAAGCCGCGGCGACCGTCTGGCCGAGTTCGGCCTGCTGCTCGGTCAGGCTTTCCAGATCACCGACGATGTGCTGGACTATCGCGCGGACGGCAACGCGCTCGGGAAGAACCTGGGCGATGATCTGGCCGAAGGAAAGGTAACCCTGCCGCTGATTCTCGCCCTGCAGCAGGCCGCGCCGAAGGATGCCGAGGGCTTGCGCACCACCATCGCCGAGCAGAACCCCGACGGGTTGGCCCAGGCCCAGCGGGTCATGGCCGACACCGGCGCACTGGAGCAGTCGCTGGAGCGGGCCCGCGAACTGGCGAGCCGGGCTGCTTCGCTGCTCGACATTCTGCCCGACACGCCACACCGAACCGCACTGGAGATCCTGTCGCGCTACGCCGTGGACCGCTCGCTGTAGTCCTTGACCGCGCGGCGGAAGTGCTCGCCGCGCTGCTCGAAATTCCGAAACTGGGGAAAACTGGCGGCACCGGGGCTCAGCAGCACACAGGCCTGGTCAGCGGCCAGCGCCCCCGCCGTGGCCACCGCTTCATCAAGATCGGCGGCGTGACGAATGCAGGCCGCGGCGGGCCGGCTGGTTTGGGCGAACAGCTGTTCGATCCGCGGGCCACTGTCCGGCATCAGGACCAGACCCGCGAGCGGCCGCAGCCGACAGTGATTGACAACGACAGACCAGTCTGCCGGTCGCACGTACCCACCGGCAATCAGCACCACGGGGCGATCTTCAAACGCCTGCAGCGCCGCCAGCGTGGCATGCGGCGTGGTTGCAATCGAATCGTTGATCCAGCGCTGATGACCGCGCGAGGCGACGACTTCCAGCCGGTGCGGCAAGGGCCGAAACGATGCCAGCGCCGTGCGCACCCGGTTCTCGCTCAGCCGCATCTGCAGCGCCGCCTCGACTACCAGCGCGGCATTATCAAGATTGTGCCGCCCCAGCAGCGGCCAGTCCGAACGGTGCAACCAGACCGAGCCTGCCCGGATCAGGCCATTGCCGGAGCGATGGCAATAGGGCGGCTGATTGACCAACAGCCGGTTCGGTGCCGCCCGAGTCGCTTCAACCAGCACTGCATCTGCAGCGTTCACCAGCAGCGGTTTTCCAGCCAGAAGCTCAACCATTCGCAGCTTGCTGGCGTAATAGTGTTCAACGCCGCCATGCCAGTCGCCATGCTCCGGAAACAGACGGGTCATGAGCCCCAGCGACAGTGCCCCCTCCAGATCAGCCAACTGATAGCTCGACAACTCCAGCACCGCGACATCGATGTCGTCGTCCAGATGCGCGATGGCCGGGGCACCGATGTTGCCGGCCAGCAACACGCGCCGTCCGTCCGAACCCAGAACATGGGCGAGCATCGATGCGGTGGTGCTTTTACCCTTGGAGCCGGTAACGGCCAGCACAGGAACCTCGGGGCGCTCGGCCAGCCAGATCGAGGTCGGGTTGACCACCGGCCTGCCGCTTCCACGAAAGCGCGCCAGCGCCGGGTGCAGCACTGGAATGCCCGGCGAGCGAATCAGCACGTCGAACTCCAGCAAGCCCTGGTCAAACGGACCGGATCGCGTCGGTACATCGTCGGGGGTTTCGCCCGATTCCACCCACACGGTAGGCGTCAGGCCGCGCGCCTGCAGCATCGCCGTGGCAGCCGCACCTTCACGACCGTAGCCCAGCACGGCAATGCGCCGCCCCGGCAATTGCTCAATTCGCATCGCGCAACTCTTGTGGTATCAGATGCTCCCCGCCCGGCTGACAGAGGACGTCCAGGGGGGTGACGTCGACGTCATCCAGGCGAGGAGCCAGGGCACTGACGACGACATGGTGGCGCCAAGATTCGCTGCGGGACAGGGCAAGCAACGCGGCGCGGGCCTCATCAGCCTCGCCAACACATTCAAACGGTTTCTCGCCGTCCAGCGCGAGCAGCCGGGCGAAGCCATCCAGCTGGACCGGGTCATCCAGCAGATCTGCCCCGAAGATGGCGCGCAGCGAGGCGGGCCTCAGAAAAGGGGCCAAACCGAGAAACACGAAATGACACTTCGGACACTGGCCGCACCAGCGCCCGGTGCGGGGGCCATCAAGATGAAAGTTGCGGTTGCAGGACGAAAACACATCATGAAATGACGTCAGGCCGGCAAATTCACGACAGATGGCCAGCTCGCGGTCGCGCCTGAGGATCGAAAACACCGCCAGATCAGACGCAATGTAGTGGCGCACCCAGGCGTCCAGCATGCGCTCGAAGGCCAGCGTCTTGGCAAACTGATGATTCACGGCCTGGCCGTTCGCACTGACGAGCGTCGGTTCTTCCGCCGAACGCTCGTTGGCAAAAGCGATACCGCCATAGCCGTGCAGCAGCGCCAGCACGATCATTGCCGCCGCGTTGATCGCGGTGATCGGCACATGGCCGTTCAGGGCCCCGGCCGCATTGAGCGCCGCCAGTTTCGGATCCATAATCCGCCCGATGGCGAAGTGCCTGGCGCCCGTGCGCCCGGCCACCGTCTTGATCAGGCTCGAGGCACCGACCTGGACGGTCGCGCCCACCCGTTCGGCACGCGCCAGCCGGGCCCAGGCCACCAGCGAGTCCTTGCCGCCGCCCATGGGCACGAGCAGGCTCTGGCCCAGCCCCTGACCTGTGGTCGCCGGCGCCGGCTCAGCATCGCCCCGGAACGGCGCCAACCAACCACCCGGTAGTTGCTGGCGATAGGCAAATTCAGCCAAGCCCTGGGCATAGAGGCGGTTGAGCCAGTCCGCCTGCCACCGATCCGGCGCGCGCCCGCCAAACTCCAGTCTCTGCGGGCAAGCCGCTTTCCAGTAGCTGATGCCGGCGATCCAGTGCAACAGGTCAAACGCGGCCTCCAGCGCGCCCGAGTGAGCGACCGCGCGCGCCGGCAAAGGAAATTCGAAGACCTCCGTCATCACCCGGTGACCCAGTCGGTAATGAAGCAGCAGGCGGCCCTGGCGTGGTTGCCACTCGCGCTCGACGAAAGCAAAGCTGTCGCATGCGCGCGGATCGAACTCAGCCGGCCTCACGCGAATGGCCGTCAGCCTGCCTGAGCCGCTTCAGCTTCGGCCTTGGCTTCGCCATCATTACGGGCCCGAGGCCAGGCCCGCAGCACGGCATTGACCAGCGTTGCCAGGGGAATGGCAAAAAACACTCCCCAGAACCCCCAGACGCCGCCGAAGACCAGGATCGCCGTGATGATCGCGACCGGATGCAGGTCAACCACTTCGGAGAAAAGAATCGGGACAAGCACGTTACCGTCCAGCATCTGGATGATGGCATAGGCGATGATCACGGACCAGAACGCGGCGGTAAATCCGCCAAAGGCGATCAACGCCACCAGCGCCACCGGAATGGTCACAACCGCCGCACCGATGTAGGGAATGATGACCGAAAAGCCGACCAGCATCGACAGCAGCATGGAAAACGGCATGCCGAGCAAGGAAAAGACGACGTAGGTCACCACCCAGACAATCAGAATTTCCAGTACCTTGCCGCGCACGTAGTTGGCGATCTGGACATCGACTTCCTTCCACACCGTCGCGGCAAGCGCATGGTCTCTGGGCATGTAGCCGGCGAACCAGGCAATCAGCTTTTCTTTGTCCTTGAGGAAGAAAAACACCAGCACCGGCATGATGACCAGGAAAATCAGCAGACTGACCACACCCAGCACGCCGGAAAATGACACCAGATCCGTGCCATAGCGCCCCAGTTCAGCACCCAGCGTATCAAGCAACTCAGACAACTGCTCCTGGGAAATGACGGCCATGGTCTCGGTATCCTCGCCGATGCCCAGCTCGTCATCGGTCGGCACCATGTCGGCGGCCGAAGAGACAAACTGGGGGTAGCGCTCGGGCAGGGTCGCCAACCATTCCTGGGCCATGCGGATATAGCGCGGCAACTCGGCCACAATCGCGGTGAGCTGGCGCGTGAGCATCGGCAGCAGGCCGAACAGCAGGAAAAACAGGGCGGCCAGGAACGCCGCAAAGACGGAAATCACGCTCATCAGCCGCGGCAGCCCCCATCGCTGCAGCCGCTGCACAGCCCCTTCAAGCAGGTAGGCGATGATCAGGCTGGCCACCACCGGCGTCAGCATCCGACCGAACATCAGGACAATGACGAGACCCAGCACCAGGAACAGCGCCAGAATGACCACCTGCGGGTCGGAAAAATGGCGCTGATACCAATCGTTGAGGCGGCTAAACATGCCCATCAGTATAAGGCCTGCAGACCCCTTTTCTCACCCCGGCTAGCCTCTCCCCGCGGGAGACTACCGGGCCGATCGTTGAGCAGGAGTGTTGTGTAACGGGGACAGAATCAGAACTGCAGGTTCCACATGGCCTGAACTTCCAGCGTCTGGTCGAGCCGATCAGACACCACCCCAAGCACGTTGCCGCCAAAAGCGAATTCCGGCGGCGCATAGGCCGCGTTGAGCAGCAGCCGCGAGCGCGGAGAGACCGTTTTATGAACACCGAACAGGAAGGCTTCCTGGGCCAGTTCAGGCGACAGGGCCGATGCCAGCAGGGGTGAACTGGGTTGCGGCTGCGACCGGCTCAGGTAATCCAGATTGAACTCCAGGCCCTGCAGGGGACGCCATGACCAGCCCACGCTGTAGACCAGCAGATCATTCCAGCCGAACTGCGGGCTGGTGCTGTCGCCCAGCAAGGCGTTGAACCGGGCCGGCAGCGCCCGGGACGGAAAGGCGCCGACTTCGCTGTAGAAAATCTGTGCCATGCCCAGATTCAGGTGGCTGCGTGTGCCGGCCTGCCACTGCATGCCCAGCTGGATCCGGGCCGGAATGTCCAGCTCGGCCCGGCTCCCATGCACACCCCGCAGGGACGCCAGTTCACTCATTTCGATGCGAGACTGAAAAGCCGCCTCCAGAGTGAGGCCCTGCAGCAACTCTCCGCTGAGCGCAAAGCGCAACCCGGCCCCCTGTGAGCGATCAGCCTGCCCCCAGCCCGGCTGACGTGATCCCGGCAAGGTCTTGTCTTCGCTCTCTTGCAGATTCATGCCAGCGGCGACAAACTCCTGCGAGGCGAGTACCGCAGAGACGGTGACGGCGCTCGCACTGCCGAACGGCGCGCTGATGCCGGGCAGCAGCAGACTGCGCTCAAAACGGTTGCCGTCCAGTCGAGCCGGCCCTGACACATCGAGCCCGATATATTGACGCGCCAAACGCAGCACGGGTGGACGCTGATCGCGCTGCAGGAGACCGACGGCAAAGTCCGGCAGAATCAATGCTTCGTCCACGCCGAAACGACTGATCGTCGGCAGCCGGCGATCGCTGAGCTGTTCGAGCTCCGGCGTCAGTTCCTGGATGAGATACTCTTCCCAGGGCCCCAGCTCAAAGGCCACCAGAAACCACGCCAGGTTATGAACCGCCGGCACCACGCTGACCGGAGCCGAGCGCGCCTGCCCCGGCGCAGCGGCCAAACCGGCGACCAGTAAAGCGGCGATAGCGAGAGCAGATACTCGTCGAGTCACGACAACGGGCAAATGTGGGAACTTGAAGAAGAGTGTACTCACATTATTGGCGTGGATACAACGGTAATCTGAAATTTTTGTAAAAAGCTGCCAAAAATACTGCCGTATCAATACCATTGGCCGGGAACAGGCCCGGCCCATTGTGGCGAAAGCGCCACAATCAGGCCACGCGTTCGCAGATCGCCTCGGCAAAGCTCTCCGTCGTGCCTCGACCGCCGAGGTCGGGGGTGGTTCGGTCAGCGGTGGCAATGGCATCACCGATCGCGACCCGCAGTCGTCGGGCCTTGTCGTGTTTTTCCATGTGCTCGAGCATTTGCGCTGCCGCCAACAGCAGTGCGCACGGATTGGCGATGCCACGCCCGGCAATATCGGGGGCCGAGCCATGAACCGCTTCGAACATGGCCGCCTTGTGGCCGATGTTGGCGCCCGGCGCCAGACCCAGCCCGCCAACCAGACCGGCGCACAGATCCGACAGAATGTCACCGAACAGGTTGGTGGTCACGATGACATCAAAGCGTTCGGGACGCATGACCAACTGCATGCAGGCGTTGTCGACAATCATGTCGTCACAGTCCACGTCCACGTAATCTGCGGCCACCTCTCGGGCGACGCGCAGGAACATGCCGGTTACGTCTTTCAGAATGTTGGCCTTGTGCACCACGGTAACGCGCTTGCGGCCGGCCTTGCGCGCCAACTCGAACGCAAAACGAACGATCCGCTCGCAGCCGTCCTCGGTGGCAATCATCTTCGACTCCGCGCGGCTGCCGTCCGGCGAGGTGTAGGCGCCCTCACCAAGATAGGCGCCCTCGGTATTCTCACGCACCGTGATCAGATCGATATTGTCGTAGCGCGACTGCGAGCCGCGAAAACTGATCGCCGGACGGACATTCGCATACAGGTCAAAGTGCTTGCGCAGGGCCACATTAAGCGATTTGAAACCACCTCCGACCGGCGTGGTCAGCGGTGCCTTCAGGGCAATCCCGGTCTGCTCTATGGAGTCCAGCGTTGCCTGCGGCAGCAATTCGCCGACCTCGTCCTGTGCGGCCAGGCCAGCCAGCTGGAAGTCGTAGCTCAAGTCAGCGCCGAGGGCATCCAGCACCCTAAGCGCGGCGTCCATGATTTCCGGGCCGATGCCATCGCCCCGGATCACCGTGATTGTTTCCGTCACTCGCGGAACCTCTGGTAATAAAAGTTCAGCGTCCCAGTATAGCGCCTGGTCAGGCCCTAGCCTTCGGCAGCAAGCAGCCTGTCCAGCTCCCCGCTGCGCTCGGACTGCTCCAGATCATCAAACCCACCCACGTGGTGATCGCCCACAAAAACCTGCGGCACCGTGTGACGGCCGGAACGCTGCATCATTTCGGCGCGCTTTTCGCTTTGCCGGTCGATAGATACTTCTGTCCAGCGCACGCCCTTGGCCTGCAACAGGTTGCGCGCCGCAACGCAAAACGGACAGGCAGCGGTGGCATACATGACAACAGCAGGTTGACTCATGATCTTGATCTCCTCATCCAAATAACAGTCAGCGGATGCTAAATGCACCAGTCCGGTTTGGCCAGACCACCATATTTACAGGCCATTCTCACAGGATGCTCGGGGAAAAGGCGGTAAAGATCCCGGCTACCAGCCCCGGCATCATGCTCGGCGCGCAGCGCCTTGACCACTGTTCGCATCAGCGGCGGATTGCCATACCGCTGGTGGTAGGCGCGGACGAACTCGATCAGCCACCAGTGGGCTGGCTCGAGCACCACGCCGTCCTCTGCGGCCAGGCGCAGGCCGATATCGCGCGTCCATTGCGCCGCGTCCAGCAGATGGCCATCGCCGTCGCGCGGCGGCAAAATGTCGGTGTGTTCATAGCTCATGCCTGAATCACGATTGAGCTGCGCTCCAGATGACTGACCTCGGTCGACGATAAGGTTTCCACTGCGTCCGGCAGCGCGACGTCAAGATCACCGGATCCTGCGCCCACGCAGACACGCGCCAAATCCTGCTCCACCAGCTGCCGCCAGCCAGCATGCTCTGCGCCGGTCAGCAGGCCAGCCGCAGAGCCGCACAGCAACACCACCACATCCAGATCCAGCGAAGCCGCTGCCAACACCAGTTCCAGCAACTCCCGCCCGTCTGCGGCCGTCGGCAGGCCCTCTATTCGGATGACAAATCGTCGTTCAGTCATGAGCCGGCCTGGCCGAAGGCGACAACCTCGCTGGCATCGGCCGTCGCCACCCAGAACTGAAGCAAAGACCCGAGAACAAACGGCGCGGCGGGCTCAACATGCCCTCGCCGCTGCCATCCGCCGCTGCACACCATCAGCGTCATAGCCGGCGCAGCAAGCGCGATAAAGGGGCAATCCGGACGAACATGGGCCAATCCCGGCCCCTGGAAAAACACCAGCGCCCGGCCTGGTCGCTCGCGCCACCGGCACAAGGCCTCGGCGATCTCGCGATCACATTCTGGACCGGGTGCACGGCGGATCAACATGACGCGTTCAGCAGCCAAGGGGTATGCTGCTCCCAGTGGTCGAAACATTTGTCGCGCGAACCTGTCCTAGAGTCGTCATGATCCCAGTTCTTCGCCATCTCATCTTCGCGGCTGCCGCCGCTTTGCTCAGTCTGAGTGTAGCGGCTCAGCAAGGCATGCGCCTGCCCGACATGGGCAGCACCACGACGCGTGTGCTCAGCCCTGAGCAGGAACAAACCTTCGCGCGCGACTTCGAACGCTACCTGCGGGCAAACAATCTGCTGATCGAAGATCCCCTGATTACCGATTATTTCGACGAGATGGGCTTTCGCCTGGTCTCGTTTTCCAGCCGCAGCAACGCCCCTTTCAGCTTTTTCGTGATTCGGGAGCCCAGCATCAATGCTTTTGCCGCGCCGGCCGGCGTGATCGGGCTGCACTCTGGACTGATTCTGACCGCACACAACGAATCGGAAGTCGCCGGCGTCGTCGCGCATGAGATCGCCCACGTCACCCAGGACCACCTGGCCCGCGCCATGGAAGCGCAACAGGCCACGTCTCTGCCGACCATGCTGGCCACGCTGGCCCTGGCCGTCGCGGCCGGCGCGGCCGGTAGCGCCGACGCCAGCCAGGCGGTGCTGATGAGCGGCATGGGACTGGCCCAGCAATTTGCCATCAATCACACCCGCCAGGCTGAAGCCGAAGCCGATCGCGTTGGCATCGGTCTGCTCGCCGCGGCGGGTTATGACCCCAACGGCATGGCCAAGTTCTTTGAACGGCTCAACATGGCGTCGCGGGCGATGGGCCAAGGCCCGCCGGAATATCTGCGCACTCACCCGCTGACCGTCAACCGAGTCGCCGAGGCGCGCAGCCGGGCCGATCGGATGGAAGTCCGCGAGGTCCGCGACGGCACCCGCTTCCATTTCATCCAGGCGCGGCTGCGGGTACTGATGAGCCAGCGCAACGAGCAATCCATCGAGTGGTTTCGGCTGCGTCTCGAACAAGGCGAGCGGCCACCGGAAGCCATGCGCTACGGTCTTGCGCTCGCGCTAATGCAGGCGCGTCGCTTCGACGAGGCACGAGAGCAGCTTGACCAGTTGCTCACCGCCGATCCGGACGCCCAGTTGTATCGCCTGCTGGAAGCGGAGTTGCTGTTGGCCAAAGGCAGCAGCCGCGAGGCCATCGACCTGCTGGCCGAGCTGTATCGGTCGTTTCCCGGCAGCCGCAAGGTCACCACCCAGTACGCCCATGCCCTCATGCACGACAGCGAGCCGGATCGAGCCGCTCGCGCGGCCACAGTCATCCGCGCCCACCTGCGCGATCACCCGCATGATCTGCGCATGACCGAACTGCTGGCCCGTGCGGCTGATCGATCCGGCGACCCGGTCCGGGCCACCGAGGCGCTGGCCGAAAGCTATTATTTGCGCGGCGGCGTGGCTGAGGCGATCGACCAGCTTGAAAAGGTGCTGGCACGCGATGACCTGGACTTCTACCAGCGATCCCGGATCAGCGCTCGACTGAACGAACTTCGCGCCGTTCACGTGCGCAGGCTCAACGCATCGCGTTGACGGCGTTCTTTCTGTCAGGGGCACTGCGCTTTATCCACTACCCGGCGGGCTATGGTGTAGAGTCAAACTACTGTTGATCTGACACCACTCAAGGCTTGGCGCATGTCGCTCCCTACCTCTGCTTCCCTGCGTTCAGTTTCCCAGCAAGCCCCGGAACTACCCGGCTGGTCGACCGATGAACTGGACGAACCGAAACTGCTGCTGAATCGCGAACTCAGCCTGCTCGCGTTCACCCGCCGCGTACTCGAACTCGCCCGCGACGAGCGCCTGCCGCTGCTTGAGCGCCTGCGCTTTTTGTGCATCTCGTGCACCAACCTCGACGAGTTTTTCGAGGTGCGCGTCGCCTCGGTGCGTCAGCGCATGCAGCACGGCGCCAACCAGCCCGGACCCGATGGGCTCACGCCCAAGGCCGCGCTGGAAGCCATTCGCAAGGCCGTGCTGGAAATGGTCGAACAGCAGTACTGGGTCATGAACGAGGAACTCACGCCAGCCCTGGCCGAGCAGGAGATCCGGATTCTGCGCCGGTCGGAGTGGAAGCAGCGCCAGCGGCGCTGGCTGCACCAGCATTTCCGCCAGGAAATCCTGCCGGTGCTCAGTCCTTTGGGTCTCGATCCGGCCCACCCGTTCCCCCGTATTCTCAACAAGAGCCTGAACTTCGCTGTCTCGCTGGAGGGCCACGATGCCTTCGGCCGCGACAGCGGCATGGCCCTCGTGCGAGCGCCGCGCTCGCTGCCGCGCATCATCCGGGTGCCCAAAAGCTACACTCGGGGCCCGAATGATTTCGTGTTCCTGTCGTCTGTGATTCACGCCTTCATCGACGAACTCTTTCCGGGCATGAAAGTGCACGGCTGCTATCAGTTCCGGGTGACCCGGAACAGCGAGCTGTTCGTCGACGAAGAGGAAATCGAGGACCTGGCCCGTGCGCTGGAAGGCGAACTGATGGAGCGCGGTTTCGCCGAAGCCGTGCGGCTGGAGGTCGCCACCAACTGCCCGGACTCCATCGCCCGCTTTCTCGGGGCCAAGTTCGGCTTGACCGAAAACAGCATTTATCGTTGTGACGGCCCGGTCAACCTGAACCGGATGAGCGCCATTTGCGATCTGGCCGACCGGCCCGACCTCAAGTTCAGCGCCTTCCAGCCGCACACGTCCAAGGCGCTGGCGCCGACCGGCAACCTGTTCGCCGCCATTCGTCGCCGGGACT
>SKIE01000345.1 GCA_007116585.1 Wenzhouxiangella sp.
GCCAGTTGCTCACTGCCACCGATCTGCTGGCGTTGCAGCATGTTCAGATGGATGCTGCCGGCCTTGGCCCTTTCTGGCCCGTGGTCGAACACGCCATCCTGCGGCCGGATGAAGACAGCGACTTTTCCATCGCTGCCGGCCTGGAGGCCCGCTGGCAGCCTGGGGAACAGGAGATACTAATCCGCTTCCAGACCTTTGACGAACTGGCGCAACCACCCGAAGGGTACGCGCTCTGGCAGCGGTCGTTCCGAACGCTGACAGCGCTGCTGGACAGCCATGGAATGAAATGGCGGGTGGCCTGCGGCCCGGACGTGCGGCTGGAAGAGCACGGCCGTCTGGCGATCCACCTCGCCGGCAACTGGCAGGGGGATGGTGCGGCGGTGACCGAACAGCATGATCCGGACACCGGCCTGATCGCATGGACCGTGGCGACAGACGGGCAGCTGACCCACTACTACCCGCTGGACGCCGGCACCGCGCAATTGCAAAAACAGGCCCTTATCCAGCGCCATGGCCGGATCGAACGCCCTGAACTTCTGCAGTTCTGCCCCGAGTCTTTCCGCCTGCTTCCGGTCCGCCGCGCATGAAAAAACGGTCGAAACCGGGGCGCAAGCGCGCTTATGACGACAACCCCCTCGCGTACGTGGCAGGCTCGCCCATCCACGGTCGCGGCCTGTTTGCCCGCCGCGAAATCGAAGTCGACGAATACATCGGCTCCTACCGTGGCCGCGCCACCCAGACCAACGGCATGCACGTGCTTTGGATCTGGAACGAAGCGCGCGACCGTTGGGAAGGCATTGACGGCAAGAACGAGATGCGCTTCCTCAACCACTCCGACACGCCCAACGCCGACTGGTGGGGCGAGGACCTGTACGCCATCCGACCGATTGCGGCCGACGAAGAGATCACCTTCGACTACGGCTGGAACGACGAAGAAGAATAGATTTTGCGCCCCAAAGGATACCCAATGAAAATCGCCAGCTGGAACGTCAACTCACTCAAGGTCAGGCTGCCGCAGGTACTGGATTGGCTCGAGCACCAGCGGCCCAACGTGCTCGGTCTGCAGGAAACCAAGCTCACCGACGACAAATTTCCGGCTGACGCCTTTCGCGAGCTCGGCTACCAGGTGAGCTTCAGCGGCCAACCGACCTACAACGGCGTGGCCCTGATTTCGGGCGGGGAACAAACCGAGCTGGTTCGCAGCATCCCCGATTTCGAGGACGAGCAGAAGCGGGTCATCGCGGCCACCATCAACGGCGTGCGGGTGGTCAACCTTTACGTGGTCAACGGGCAGGAAGTCGGCAGCGAGAAGTTCGCCTACAAACTGGCCTGGCTGGAAGCGGTCACACGCTGGATCGAGCAGGAGCGCAGCCGGAACGATCGCCTTGTAGTAATGGGCGATTTCAACATCGCGCCCGACGATCGCGATGTCTACGATCCGGCCGCCTGGCACGAAAAGATATTGTGCTCAACGCCTGAGCGCGAGGCGTTGCAGCGTCTGCTGGATCTAGGCCTGCACGACAGTTTCCGCCTGTTCGACCAGGCCGAAGCCGTCTTTTCCTGGTGGGACTACAGAGCGGCCATGTTCCGGCGCGGACTCGGCCTGCGCATCGACCTGGTGTTGTGTTCAGACGCGCTCAAAGCAGCCTGCACCACCAGTTACGTGGACAAGGAGCCGCGCCGGCTGGAGCGGCCTTCGGATCATGCTCCGGCAGTGGCCGAGTTCGATCTGGGCTGAACAGGCCCGGCCGCGGAATGATCACCGCGGCCGGGTATTGCAATGCTGCACCGCTCGGACGTTTCAGGACAACAGTGCCTGAACCCCACCTTCCAGGTTGTACACCGACTTGAACCCCTGCTTGCGATAGTGCTCGGCAACTGCCTGGCTCGAAACACCCACGTTGCACAGGAAGACCAGCGGCATCTCCGTATCGGCTTCCTTGAGTTCGGCCATCAGCGCTGCATCCAGCGGGCGGGCAAAGTCCAGCGGATAACTGCTGCGATCAACCTCTGAGCGGGTATCGACGACCATGATGCGTTCGCCCGAGTTCATGCGCTCCTGCAGCTCCGACGGTGTCATCTGCCGCACCGGCGGCGGCGCCCCCGGCAAATCCAGCTTCAGGCCTTCGCCCTGCACGGTTTCCACCCAGTCGATCCTGGCGCCCTTGGCCCGCTGGGCAGACGCCAGATCCATCAGAATGGTAATGCCGGCCGCTTCGGTGGCGATCTCATGGCCCTCGCGCGGGCCGATGTTGAAATTGGCGTCCCAGTCCGAGGCGATAGAAAAATGCAGACACTGACCGGGATATCCCTCGAGAAACTCGCGGATCTTGGCCGCCGCCTTGTCGCTGATCTCGATCTCCGGCGGCGTGCGATCCGGCTTTTCAAGGCCGAGCATGTCGTGCAACTCACCGGCGTTGAACATCTCGGTGACGATGTCACAGCCGCCCACGAGTTCTCCCTTGATGTAGAGCTGCGGGATGGTCGGCCAGTTGCCGAACACCTTGATGCCTTCACGAATAGTCTCGTCTTCGAGCACATTGAAAGCGGCGAAGTTATCTCCGAGCAGGGTGTCGAGCATGCCGGCGGCCTTGGCCGAAAACCCGCACTGGGGCATTTTCGGCGTTCCCTTCATGTACAGCACAACGTCGTGAGAGCCGATCTGCTGCTCGATACGGTCTTTCAGGGCTGGGTCAAGAGTCATGTAAATTCAAATCCGGATTGAAGTGGTCCTGTTTCGATATTGTCGGGTCTTGAGTAACCACAATCAAGCTTTTACGCTGGAGAAGGCGCGGCTTCTGCGATATTCTGGAGAATTATCAAGTTGCCGTAGCGGCCGATGTCGACCATGAAACCATCTTTCCGCCCCGCCAGCCGCATCGACCAGGTGCGCTATGAGATTCGTGGCGCGCTTGCCCGGCGCGCGCGTGAACTCGACCAGCAGGGGCACGATGTACTGCACCTGAACATCGGTAATCCCGGCGCGTTCGGTTTCAGAACACCGGAAACCATGCGCCGCGCCGTTGTCCGCAATCTGAAATACAGTGAGGCCTATGGGCCGCAAACCGGGATTTTCCCTGCGCGGGAGGCCGTTGCCATGCAGTTTCAGTCGCGTGGCCTGACCGAGACGCGCTATGACCAGGTCATGATCGGCAACGGCGTGTCCGAACTGGTCGACCTGGTGCTGCGCTCGCTGCTGGAGCCGGGTGACGAAGTGCTCGTACCCGCACCGGACTATCCGCTGTGGACGGCTGCGGTGGTGCTGAACGGCGGCGAGGCCGTTCACTACCCCTGCCCTGCACAGCAACGGTTCTGGCCGGATCTTGAGGCCATGCGCAAGCTGGTTACGCCCAGAACACGGGCGCTGGTCGTGATCAACCCCAACAACCCCACCGGCGCGGTCTACCCCGAGTCGGTTCTGAGGGAACTGGCAGATTTTGCGGCCGAACACGATCTGATCCTGTTCAGCGATGAAATCTATGACTCCATCTGCTACGACGAAGCCCGCTTCGTGCCCATGGCCCCGCTGGCCGGCGATACCCTGTGCGTCAGCTTCGGCGGCCTGTCCAAGGTGTATCGGGCCTGCGGCTGGCGCGTGGGCTGGGCGGTGTTTACCGGCGCGCTGGATCGCGCCCAGGACTACATGCTGGCGGTCGAAAAACTGGCCGCGCTCAGGCTGTCGGCAAATGTGCCGGGCCAGTGGGCGGTGCAGACAGCGCTGGGCGGCTATCAATCCATCGCCGATCTGGTCGCGCCCGGCGGGCGGCTGCACGACTCGCGCCAGGCGGTGATCGACGCCTGCCAGCGCAGCCGCTTCCTTGATCTGGTCACCCCCATGGGCGCGCTGTACGCCTTCCCGTCGATCAAGCCTGAGTGCATGCCCGACTTCGACGACCATCGCTTTGCCGCTGAACTGCTGGAGCAAAAGCATCTCCTGATCGTGCCCGGCTCGAGCTTCAATATCGCCGACCGCCACCACTTCCGGATCACCCTACTCCCGGAAGCCGAGGATCTGGCCATGGCGTTTCGCAAGATTGACGACCTTTTGCATGAACTGGCCGACCGAACCACACCGCTTGCGGTTGCCGAATCACCATGAACAAACAGACTGGAACCGATAACCCTCTGCTGGCCGAGGGGCTGCCGAAATTTGCCGATATCAAGCCCGAGCACGCCCTGCCGGCGCTGGAACATTGCCTGGCTGCCTACCGCAAGGTGATCGATCAGATCACCTCGGCCTCAGCGCCGGACTTTGCGGCCGTTGTCGAGGCCGAAAGCCTGACCGACAACGCCGTATCCCGCGTCTGGTCCACCGTTTCGCACTTGCACGGCGTGCTCAACACCCCGGAGTGGCGCGAGACCTACCGCGAATGCCTGGCTCCAATGACCCGGTTTCATACCGAGCGCAGCCAGAACCAGGCCCTGTTCGAGGCTTACCGTGCGCTGAGCGAGCGCGAGGAATTCAGCCAGCAGACCGCTGCCATGCAGGCCAGTATCCGTCATGAGCTGATTGACTTCCGCGCCGGCGGCGTCGAACTACCGGCCAACCAGCGCCAGCGCATGGCCGAAGTCCAGCTGCGGCTGTCAGAGCTGAGCAACCAGTTCGGCAACCAGGTGCTGGACGCAACCGAGGCCTATAGCGAGCACTTCACTCAGCCCGAAGCGCTGTCCGGGCTGCCGGACGACGAGCTGGCGCTGTTGGCCGGAATGGCAGAACGGGCCGAAAAACCCGGCCACATGGCCAACCTGAGCCATCCGGCCTACCGCGCGATTGTGACCTATGCCGATGACCGCGCCCTGCGCGAGCGTTTCTATCGGGCCCATGCCAGCCGCGCCTCCGACACCGGGCCCAATGGTGGCCAGTTTGACAACTCCGCACATATCGCCGAAATCCTGGCCCTGCGCCATGAGCGTGCACGCCTGCTCGGATACGCCAGCTTCGCCGAACTGCAACTGGCCCGACGCATGGCCGAAAGCCCGGCAGCCATCGAAAGCTTTTTGCTCGACCTGGCCGCACGCGCGCGCGAGCCGGCTCGCCGGCAGCTTGAGGAGCTGGAAGCCTTTGCCGCAGAGCTGGGTGCCCAAACACCGCTACAGCCCTGGGATATTCCCTACTGCAGCGAGAAGCTTCGCACTCAATCGATTGGCATCAACAGCGAGAAGCTAAAGCCCTGGCTGGCGCTGGACAATGTGCTGGAAGGGCTGTTTCTCGTTGCCGGCGAGCTGTTCGGGCTGCGCTTCAAGCCGGA
>SKIE01000260.1 GCA_007116585.1 Wenzhouxiangella sp.
AACACTCTGAGCCTGGGACCGACCGCCCGGCGTGCGCGCCCGGGCCGCGAAACCGTCGCCCTTGTCATTGCAATCAGTGACCGCCCTGGAACCGGTTCAGGAAGCGCTGGTGGAGGGCTTCACGCTCATCCGGATCGCCGACGCCCGGCGTATACGGCATGGGCTCGACCGTCTCCCCGGTATTGGTGTAGAGATCCATGTCCTTGGCGTAGCCATGCACCTCCAGCACCACGCGGCGCTGCCAACCCTCCGGTACGGGCTCCGGCGCGACAAATTCCAGGTGAAGCTCCTCGCCGGGACCGAAGATGGCAAACGCATTGTTGGTCTCGCGCACCAGCGGCTCAACCGGGCCGAAATCCGTGTAAAACCCGGTCGGGTGCTTGGTGTCCCAGAACGGGGCGCGGTCGTCATAGTCGTAGTAAGGCAGGCGCTGATCCCCGGTATTGCGGCGGGCGAATCCGGTTCGCGCCACGCGCGCCAGGGCCAGATCCAGATCATGGACGATGGCCTCTTGTTGTTCTTCGACATGCGCCACGGCCAGCATGTCCCAATAGACCTCCCAGTTGCCGCGTATTCGCAGCGCCGTCGTGCCTTCGGGCAGCGCATCCAGCGGCAGCGACATCTCGCGCGGCATGCCGGCCGGATAACCAAAATGTTCGAAAACCTGCTGCCATTCACCGTCGGAATAGGCTTCAAGGCTGGGCGGACGATAGGCAGCATCCGCCTGCCAAGCGGCGAACACTGTCTGCGAGTACGGGTATTCCACCCAGCCGAAGGCGAGCAGGATCGGGCGAGTGCCCGGCGGGTTGATCGCGCGGTCGAATTCCAGGGTCAGCACGTGATCATCGGCCAGCCGACCCAGAAAACGGCGGTCCAGCGCGCCTGGCGGTGCAGCAACAAAGTCGGCTGCAAGGATATCGGCGGTAACGTCTTCTCCGCGGTCGTTGACCGCGCGGCTCGGACGAATCAAGTTGTCTTCGCGATAGAAGATCTTGGCACCGGTCGGCTCGGGACCGCCTCCGGTAAACATGCGCTCATCGAGCGTCACTTGCCAACCCGGCGGCAGGTCCACCACGTGCAGCCGGGCCGAATCGATGTAGGCGATTTCCTCCATGGGCTCGGCAATCTTGATCTTGTAGTGATCATCGCGCGGGGCAATGGTGCCCTCGGGAAACAGGAAGTACTCCCAAGGCCGCGGCTCCGAGTAGCGCCCCGGTTCCTGGAAAAACCCGATTCCCGCCACGCCGAGCAGGTCGCTGACAAACTCGTAACGTTCCCCATTCCAGGCAAACAGCACCGGGCAGCTGGCCAGCTGGCGCTGCAGTTCGGCAATCTCGTGGACCGGACCGGCCACCAGGTCCATTTCGGTCTGCAGCACGCCGTCCGACCAGAACAATTGCACGAAATCGGCGCGGTCGCGGCCGCCCAGGCCAATGGCCAGCGGCTGCAGGCTCTGACCCGGCGCGCTGTGGCGGTCGAAGGTATCGAAGATAGCCCAACGCGAACCGGCCCGCAGCACCACCCCGGTACCGACGCCGGAAGCGTTGGAGCGCATGCCCTCGCCGCGGTCGGTCTTGCCGGTCGGCGCCAGGCCAACAAACGCGTGACGGCCGCTGCCGGCCGGCCAGAGGCGCAGCCGACTACGATCGCCATCCCTGACTACCGCCGCCAGCGCCGGTCCGCGCTCGGGCTCCAGCAGCACCGGCGTTGCGGCCAGAATCGGTGCTTGTTCGCGGTGCAGCAAACTCAGCGAGCCGTCCTCGGCCAGACCATGAACCTCGAAGCCGTCGGCATGGTGAACAAGCAGATCTGGACGGCCCGAGCCATCCAGATCCAGCGCTGCAAGGGCCAGCGTCTCGGTTTGATCGACCGTCAGTTCGGCCAGAGTGTGCGCATGCCAGACGCCGTCCTCATAGGGATCCCAGCGCTTGAGCCGGGCCTGGCGGTCAAGCGTGACCAGACTGACCTGGCCGCTGGCGGAAAAATCGGCGGCGGTTACGGCCAGCAGCTCGGCGGCACGGAAAGCGTCAAAGCCTGGCGCGGGCTCGTAGCGCCACAGACGATCATTGCGCAAAACCTGGTGCGGTGGCTGATCGTGAAGAATGATCAGATCCGCATCGCGATCGTTATCCAAGTCCACCGCCAGTATCTGGCGGCTGGCGCGATCACCGCCAGCCAGGTCGGCCTCGCTTTCCAGGCTCAGGCGCCGGAACGTGCCGTTGAGGTTGTTGTTGAACAACTCGTTGGGGCCGTCGGCATTGATCACGAACAGATCCAGGTCACCGTCGTGATCGGCGTCGAACACGGCACCATTGCGGCACAGGCCGGGGTCGTCGACGTCAGCCGCACCCGGCGCATCCTGCCAGTCCCCGCCGGCCAGCAGGCGGTTGGGGCCGGCGCGGCACAACAGCACGTCGGTCACTCCGTTGTTGTCGAAGTCGCCCCACAGAGCGGAGGTGACGTCTTCAATTCGGGTCAGGGGATGCTCCGGGTCGAGCACCAGCCCGTCAGATTGATGGCCGATAACGGCATTGCCCTGGCCGGGACCACCGGTGACAAACAGATCCAGCGCCCCGCTCCGATCCAGATCGACCGCGGTCAGACTCAGGCCCTCGGGCTCAAGCAGCAACTCGGCGCCGTTGATCGGAGCAGCGAACAACGGTTCGTCGGCATCGGCAACAACCGCATCGATATCGGCCTGGCCCACCGCCAGCGCGTTGGCCAGGCGTCCCTTGCGGGTGTAGACGAATTCGGCCAGCTGCGCGCGCGGATTGTTTTCGAAGCGCTGGTAGACGGCCAGCATTTCGCGCGCGCCAGTGGCATCACCGACCTGGCGCAGCGCCAGCGCCGCACCGTAGTAGGCGCTGCGCAGGTAGGGGTCAAGCTCGATCGCTCGCTCATACAACTCAAGCGCCGCCTGCGTATCACCGAGTTGACTGTAGGCCTGGGCGGCAAAGTAAGCGACGTGGGCATCATCGGGCTCAGCCTCGAGCACTTTAAGCAGATGATCAAGCGCCGGCTGGGTATCGCCGATGTAGAAGCGCATCAGGCCGGCGATGTAGCGTGCTCTTACCTGCTCCGGCTGTTCGGCCAGAATGCTTTCCACAATGCGCAGGGCAACCAGTTCGTCGCCGTCTTCCTGCCGGTTGAGAATGGCAATGGCCAGGTTGACCTCGACATCGGTCCAGTCGGGACGCTCATCCAGCAGTTCGGCGAATACCTGCCGGGCATCCTCATTGCGGTACTGGCCCATCAGCGCCACGCCGCGGTTGTTGCGCTCGATCAGGTCGGCGGTCAGGTCAGCACTTGCAGCATCGCGGTCGGTTCGGTCGCAGGCGACGATCAGTACGACGACAGACAGAACGAAAAGAATTCGGGTCACGACGGGTCCTCCCCGTTTCCGGATCGAAAGAGTTGCTTGGACTGCCGGATGCGCTGCTTCAGGCTCGTTATCGACGGGGCACCCTCGCCACCCCGAGCCAGTGCAGGCTGCTGATGATAGGCATGGATTTCGGACCGATAGTGCGCGCGGGTGTCGTGACCCAGCCGTCGATCGCGCTCGGCGCGCAAGACCTGTAGATCAATGGGTGCGACCACGACTTTTTCGCCGGGGCCGGGATCAGCCTGAGCCAGTATGCGGCCGTCGTAGTCAACCACCATGGATCCGCCCGGCCAGGAAAAAGGCGGGTAGTGCTGCATTTGTGCACCCTGATTGGCCGCCACCACGTAGGCGGTGTTCTCCAGCGCGCGCGTCCGGTTGACCAGGGTCCACCAGTTCATGGGTTCGGCCGTGCCCCAGGGATCCATGTAGGCTGAAACGCGGACCAGGACTTCGGCGCCGCGGAATGCGAGTTCGCGAATCGTCTCCGGAAACAGCCAGTCGTAACAGATCGCCACGCTCAGGCGACCGATCTCTGTTTCGACCACCGGGAAGGGATCGTCTGGATAATCCGGCAGATCATGGGGGCTGGTATGCACCTCCCACGGAATCCAGGTATTGACCTTGCGGTATTTCGCCAGAATGCCGCCAGGCCCGATCAGCAGCGTCGAGTTGAACACATGCCCGGGCCAGGCCGGATCCCGTTCCAGAAAGGTGCCGGTCTGGATGAAACAGCCGTACTGCCGGGCCAACCGCTCGTACACAGCCGTTTGCTCGTTGGGCAACTCCACCGCGATATCGGCCAATAGCGCTTCGACGCTGTCGTGGATCGGGACTGTGTGGGCGAACTCGGGAAAGACCAGCAGGCGAACGTCGAAGAACGGCTCGTAGCCGACAATGGTTTGCTCGATGATCTCGGCCATGCGATGGACACGATCAGCGATTTCATCGCGATGACGAGGCGCGGGAAAGTCTGTTTGACAGGCAGCAGCGTAGTACACGGGATCGCTTGAACGAGGCTTCGCGGTAGGATCGCAAAGAATATCACCGCCCGCTTTGACGCTGCCTTACTTGCGCCCGAGGTACAAGTCTGTAATTGTTCCTTCATACACCTCGGCGGCCATCATGACCGACTCCGACAGGGTCGGATGCGGATGGATGGTCAGGCCGATATCGGCAGCATCGCAGCCCATCTCGAGGGCCAGACCAAGCTCTGCAATCAGATCACCGGCATGCATGCCAACCACGCCGGCACCAATCAGCCGGTCGGTCTTGTTGTCAAAGATCAGCTTGGTGAAACCTTCCGATCGATCCATGCCCAGCGCACGACCGGACGCGGCCCAGGGGAACTTGCCGACGCCATAATCCAGCCCCTGCTCTTTGGCCTGGGCCTCGGTCAGGCCGACCCAGGCGACCTCGGGGTCAGTGTAGGCCACCGAGGGAATGGCGCGCGCGTCGGCCGCGCGCTTTTCGCCCGCCGCCACCTCCGCTGCGATCTTGCCCTCATAGCTGGCCTTGTGCGCCAGCATGGGCTGACCGACGATGTCGCCAATGGCGAAGATGTGGTCAACCCTGGTGCGCATCTGGCCATCAACGGCGATAAACCCCTTGTTGTCGACATCCACCCCCGCGCGCCCGGCGTCGATCCGGTCACCGTTGGGTCGGCGGCCGACCGAGACCAGCACGCGATCAAACTCGGCGGATTCCGGTGCGTTGTCGCCTTCGAAGCGCGCCACAAGCGCCTGCTCCCCGGCATCAACGCCAGCCACTTTCGCGCCCAGATGGAACTGCACGCCCATTTTTTTCATGTGCTGCTGCAGCGGCTTGACCAGGTCGGCATCAGCACCCGGCATCAGCTGATTCATCAG
>SKIE01000035.1 GCA_007116585.1 Wenzhouxiangella sp.
AGGGTGGGGTTCGTTGGGCTGTTTCGGGATGAAGCCACCAAGCAGCCGAAGACTTATTACGAGCGTTTCCCGCCGCAGATCAGGGGCGGCACCTGCTTCGTCATTGATCCAATGGTCGCAACCGGCGGCTCCACGGTTGCAGCACTGGACTTGCTCAAGGAAAACGGTGCCGAGAATATCGTCGTCATCTGCATTGTCACCTGCCCGGAAGGGCTGACCGAAGTCAACAAAAAGCACCCGGACGTACCCGTCTACACCGCTGCGATCGACGAAAAACTTGATGAGCGCAAATACATCGTGCCCGGTCTGGGCGATGCGGGTGACCGCCTGTTCGGGACGCCGCAATAGTGACAAGGTGGGCGCCCTGCAAGCAAATCGGCCGCTACGGGCTGGTTTTTTTCACCCTGATGTTGTGCACAGCAGCCTGGGCGGATGACGAAGTAGTTGAACCCACGCTCGATCCCGACAGACTGCAGGCCTTCGTCGATGGTGTTGTGACCACGGCCATGGCCGATCACCGCATCCCTGGCGTGGTCGTGGCCGTGGTGCATCAAGGCGAGACCGTTTTGCTGCACGGATACGGCTACGCTCGCGAGCCTGAGGGAGTGCCGGTAGACCCCCGACAAACGCGGTTCAGAGTGGCCTCGATTACAAAGATTTTCAACGCCATTGCCCTGCTTCAGCTGGTCGACGAGGGGCGGGTTGATCTGGACGCGGAGTTCACACGCTACCTGCCCGATATCGAATTCGATCTGCCCTACGGCACGCCGCGCGTGCGTGACCTGCTGACCCACACGGCCGGTTTCGAGGACAGCTACCTCGGTCATTTCTGGGCCGTGGACGAGGATTCCGATCACGCACTGCGCGACTACATTGCGCGCTTCCAGCCCAGCCAGGTGCGCCGGCCGGGCGAGGCGCTGGTGTATTCCAACTACGGCACAGCGGTAATCGGCCTGATCGTCGAGACCGTCTCTGGCCTGCCCTATTCGGAGTTTGTTGAAACCCGCGTGCTGCAGCCGCTGGGGATGGAACGCAGCCTGCTGCGTGACTGGCCGGGTGAAGCCCTGCCCGATCGCCTATCAACGGAGGCCTATCAAGACCTGGCACGCTCGCATGTCTGGTCGGCCGGGCGCTTCTCGCCGCCGGACTGGGCCTGGATGCACGGCGGCATGATGCCGGCCGGCGGACTGCTCAGCACAGCCGAAGACATGGCCCGCTTCATGCGCGCGCAGCTGGCCGACGGCGGTGGGGTGCTGTCGCCGGACGGGCTGGAGCTGCTGCATACACCCAGCATGGCCAACCATCCCGGCGTAGCCGCCAACGCGCTGGGTTTCTGGATCAATGAAGCCTGGGGTTACCCAACGCTTGAACACGGGGGCTCGATCTTCGGCTTTCTGTCCAACCTGGTGCTGGTGCCCGAGCTTGAGCTGGGCGTGTTCGTATCAACCAATGCACCGCCCGGGTCGCGCCTGTCATCGCAGCTGCCGCAGCGCATTGTGGGTCAGTTCTTCGAACCCCGGCGCGAGCGACCCGAGCCGGATGCCAGCGCAGATCTGAGCGATTTCATCGGCGCCTACCGGGGACAGCGTCGCGGCCACCGCACGGTTGATAAATTGATGGCCTTCCGTAGTGGCGCTCTTCAGGTTGGCGCGAACGACCAGGGTTTTCTGACCCTGGCTGGCGGCGCCCAGACCCAGCGCTTCGTACCGCTGGGCGATGATGTGTTTTTCGACCCTGACCTGAGCGAGTCCATTGCGTTTTCGCGCGATGCACGCGGGCAGGTCAGCGTGCTCCATGGCGCTTATGGTCACAACAACTTTGACCGCCTGGCGCGCTGGCAGACGGTTGAATTCGCCCGTCACGTCGTTCTTGCGCTGGCCGCGCTATCTGCGTGGTGGCTGTTCGCCCTGGCCTTTACCCGTCGCTCGGCGCGCCGCGAGACCTGGTCGGGCCTGATTGCACGCTACACGAGCCTCGGCCTGCCACTGGCCTGGGCGGCCACCGTCTGGCTGCTCAACAAGGATATGCTGCAGGCACCACCGCCGACAGCTTTGCAATTTGCCCACTTCCCCACCAATCTGGGCCAGTGGTGGATTCTGACAAGCTGGATCGGCACTGCCCTGACGGTGCTGCTGCTGGCCTGCCTGGTTCCGGTCTGGCTCGGCGGACAGTGGGGCCTGGGCCGGCGCTTGATCGCCAGCGCGCTGGCCCTGACCTCGGCTCTGTTCGTCTTTTTGCTGGCCTACTGGAACGTGCTGGGCGCCCCAACGCTGGGCTGATGCGTGGGCCATCAAGAGCGGCGGCGTCTGCGCGCAAACATCACCACGGCGGCCAGCAGCAGGCTAATGAGCCACACGGCGATCGCTTCGGCCTGACCGAAGCGCGGCTGGTAGGCCTGCTGGACCTCCAGCGGGCCGGTGGCCTTTCGCAACGCAGCCTCGTACAGCGGTGTTGCATCACTGCCTACGCCTTGTTCCGGTACGCCTGAGATCTCCAGCCAGCACAGCTGGCCATTACCGGCTCCGTCGGCCGGTTCGGTGATATCAGCGGGTATCACTCGGTACGAGACCTGGTTGACGTTGAAATCCTGCAGGCGGGATTCGAGTTCGGCGCAGCTTTCCCCCTGCTCGGTCTGCAAGGTGTAGCGTCCCACCACTTCGCCAGGCATGAACAGACCCGCCGCGATGGAGAGCAGCAGATAGAAGATCAGAAGGAAAAACACAAACCGCAGCACGACAACCAGGTAGCGGCTGATCTGCTCGGTCTTGCCTGGCGGCTGGGGAGGAATCTGCATGGCGTGCCATCCATTAGGCGGAAAACTCCGCCCATGGTAACGAAGCGGCCAGGCGTCAGGTCAACAGGTGGTGCAATCCTCTACCGGCAGGCCCGCCCGCATCCAGCCCGGACCGGATTGGTTGCCGAGCATGCCCTGCGAGACGTGATAGACCTGCGTAAAACCCCATTGCTGCAGGGCCGGCACGACCTGACTGGTTCGATTGCCGGTGCGGCAGATCAGCACCACTTTGGCATCGGTATCGCCATCAACGGCAGCGAGGAGGTCGCGCAGGAACCCTTCCCCACCTTCGGGATGGCGCATGCTGACTTTGACCGCGCCTTCGGCGATACCGGTCTGGCGCCATTCTTCCGGCTGCCGGATATCGACCAGCACGATCTCGCCCGACTCTTGAAGGGCGCGGGCATCGGCCGGTGTCATGCTGGGCGGGCCGAACTGAGCAGCTGCCGAGCCCAGAACGAAAAGGGCGAGGAGGGGAATCCAACGAATCACGGGCGCAACCTGAAATGCAAAATTGACTTGCTATATTAGCAAAACCTGAATGGCTAAGCCTTGATGCAGCGCAAAGAATGGCTTGACAAATGCCATTCCCTGCCGCGACACTCTGAACCCATGAGTTTCGAATGCCGCCACAACTGCATGTGCACCATGTGTATGCCGCCCCCACAGGCTGCGGCGTCGTCCTGGTGGGCGTTTCCGATGATCGACTGAATCGAAAACACCGAAACCCAACACCCATTCGACGAAACCCGCAGCGGCCTGGCCGATGCGGGTTTTTTCTTGTCTCGGTCTCGCCTCACAGGATCTCGCCGCTGCCCTCGACACACTAGCCACCGACCAAAAAGGGATTACCGACATGACCGATCAAGCCAATCCGCCCCTGCACTTCGAGACCTTGCAGATCCACGCCGGCCAGGAACCGGCACCCGGCACCAACGCCCGGGCCGTGCCGATCTACCAGACCACCTCCTACACCTTTGACGATGCCGATCACGGCGCGCGCCTGTTCGGCCTGCAGGAGTTCGGCAACATCTATTCGCGCATCATGAACCCGACCGTGGATGTGTTTGAAAAGCGCGTCGCCGCACTGGAAGGCGGCGTTGCCGCCGTCGCCACTGCCTCGGGCCAGTCAGCGCAGCTGATCGCCATCACCACCATTGCCCAGGCCGGTGACAACCTGGTCGCCAGCGCCTCGCTTTACGGCGGGACCTACAACCAGTTCAAGGTCACGCTGCCGCGTCTGGGGATTCAGGTCCGCCTGGTTGAAGGCGATGATCTGGCCGGCTTTGAAGCCCAGATCGATGACAAGACCAAAGGCATTTACGTGGAGTCCATCGGCAATCCGGGCTCGCATATTCCCGACTTCGAAGGCCTGTCCAAGCTGGCCAAAAAGCACGGTCTGCCGCTGATTGTGGACAACACATTCGGGGCCGGCGGTTATCTGGTGCGGCCGATTGACCACGGTGCCGATATCCTGGTTGAGTCAGCCACCAAATGGATCGGCGGCCACGGCACCTCGGTGGGCGGCGTGATCGTCGATGCCGGCAAGTTCGACTGGGGCAACGGGCGCTTTCCGCTGTTCACCGATCCGGCACCCGGTTATCACGGCCTCAACTTCTGGGAAGCCTTTGGCGCCAACAGCCAGTTCGGCAACATCGCCTTTGCCATCCGGGCGCGGGTCGAAGGCCTGCGCGACCTCGGCCCCGCCTTGAGCCCGTTCAACGCCTTCCTGCTGCTGCAGGGCCTGGAAACCCTCTCGCTTCGCGCTCAGCGTCATGTTGACAACGCGCTGGCCCTGGCCGAGTGGCTGGATCGCCAGCCGGCCATCGTGTGGGTGGAATATCCGGGCCTGGCCGATCACCCCTGGCACGAGCGGGCGAAAAAATATCTACGCCACGGGTTCGGGCCGGTGCTCAACTTCGGCGTGCGCGGCGGCGAGGAAGCCGGCCGGACCTTCATCAACAGCGTCCAACTGGCCAGCCACCTGGCCAACGTGGGTGATGCCAAGACGCTGGTCATTCATCCGGCCAGCACGACCCATCAGCAGCTCAGTGATGCCGAACGCAGCGCCGCTGGCGTCAAGCCGGAGCAGGTGCGGGTCTCGGTCGGCATTGAACACATCGACGACATCATTGCCGATTTCGCCCAGGCCCTGCAAAAGACCGGGCTGGAAGTCGCGGCATGACCAGGCAGCAAGTCCACGAGCGCCAGGTGCTCAGGCTGGAGGCGCCTGGGCCCCTGGCCGACAGCCTGGTGCTTGATCGGCTGCAGATCGGCTATCGCACCTGGGGACGGCTGAACCGTGCGGGCAACAATGCCGTGCTGGTCTGTCCGGCCCTGACCGGCAACGCCGACGTTGATCAGTGGTGGTCCGGGCTGCTCGGCCCCGGCCGGGCGCTGGACCCGGAGCAGGAATTCATCATTGCCGCCGACGTGC
>SKIE01000027.1 GCA_007116585.1 Wenzhouxiangella sp.
CCACCAGCGCCAATTTGGCGTGCATCCAGCCGCCGGAGCTCAGGTGCCAGGGTTCAGCCACCAGCAGGGCGATGCCAAGCGCGACTGCCAGCCCGCCACCGATGTGGGTGATCATCAGCAGTCTCCACTGCATGACTCGAAGCAGATCAAAGGTCGGCCCTTGAGTATTTTCCGCCGCGTAGACAAACAGTCGCGGCAGATAAAACAGACCGGCGAACCAGGTCACCACGAAGATGATGTGGAAAGCTTCAAGCCAGGGCATGATGAAGTCGAGTTTCTAGCCAGCAGGCATTGTCCGGAATCCGATGAATGATTACAACTGGCGCGCCTGAAACTTGACTGACGGTAAGGCTCCGAGGTATAACATTCGTGCACATTACAAAAAATTCATGAAAATAAAACATCATGGGTTGCTGATATAACGAGTGCAGCATTATCCGGTTTGGGGCATCATGATTAGGGCGGCCAGCGCAAGGCCGCTTTTTTTTGGTGACGGCACGGTGGTATATTCGTCTCATACTCCAAGTCCGCCAACGCTTTTTTCTTGATCATGTCGACCGAATCGCAACCACTTGTTTTTACTCAGGCCGCAGCCAGCAAGGTGCGGGAATTGATTCTAGAAGAAGCCAATCCGGCGCTGAAACTTCGTGTCTATATCACCGGTGGCGGCTGCTCCGGTTTTCAGTACGGTTTCACCTTTGACGAGGCGACAGAAGACGGTGATGTCGCTGTCACCCGGGACGATGTGACCCTGGTTGTCGACCCGCTGAGTTTTCAGTATCTGGAGGGTGCGGAAATCGACTACAGCGAGAGCCTTCAGGGCGCACGCTTCGTGATTCGCAATCCGAATGCCGCCACGACCTGTGGCTGCGGCTCGTCTTTCGGGCTTGCCTGATCCTCTACCAGCCCCGCCGCGCTTGATGCACGCCGGGGCCGCATGACCATTCTGATCGTTCTGCTGGGCCTGCTGCTCAGCCATCTGGTCTTCCCGTTGACCCGACTGCGCCAGTTCGGCTGGTTTGCCTGGTTGATGGGCAGGGTGCGGCGCACGCCCTGGGGCCGCGCCGGGCCGGTGCTTGCCCTGACCGTGTTGGTCACGGCTCTGACCATTGCCTTCCTGCTTGATGCGCTGGCCGCGTTGTTGCTGGGTGGCGTCAGCTGGTTTTTGCTGTCGCTGGCGGTGTTTGTGTACTGCCTTGGCCCGAGAGATCTCGACCGCGACGTCCAGGTGCTGATGGCAGGCGGCAACCACTCGGCCTATCTCAAGACTCGCCGGATCATGCGCATCGGGCGCGATGCCGCTGGCGCCGAAGGCGCTGCCGCGGTCCTGCATGCCGCGCAGGCGCGCTGGTTCGGCGTGCTGTTCTGGTTCGTGCTGCTAGGCATACCGGGCGCGTTGTTGTACCGACTGTCCCGAATCAGCCTGAACCTGTCCTCGCTGTCGCCGGGGCAGTCGGCGTGGTTGCTGCGCCTGCGCGACGTGCTCGACTGGCCTGTGCTTGTGCTGATCCTGCTCAGTGCAGCAATGGGCGGTGACTATGATCGTGTCCGGGCCGCCTGGCAGTCGCATCAGCATGGTCGCCCGATGCGGCTGCTGCAGGCGGGCGTGCTCGATGAGGTCGGGAAGGTCGTGGTGGACGGTCAGACCAGCTTCGAGGAGGGTGTGACCGTGGGCCATCACCTGGTCTGGCGCATGCTCATGATCTGGCTGGTGGTGCTCAGCCTGCTTCTGCTGACCGGCTGGCTGGCCTGATCGGCTAACATTCCCAACTCTTGTGTCATGTGGATTGTGAGGGTGATAGAACAATGAAATCTTTCCTGTCGATGGTGCTGGTACTGGCGTTCAGTCTCCCGGCGCTGGCCGGCGAGACCTGGCTGCGCTGTGGCGCCGTGGTGGACGTGGACGAGGGCGTCACGCTCGGAACGCATACCGTGGTGGTGACAGACGGTCGCATCCAGGCGCTGCACGAGGGTGCGCCGGAGGCGCCTGACGGTGTTAATGAAGTCGATCTTTCCGCGCTGACCTGCCTGCCCGGACTGATGGATATGCACACTCACCTGACCAGCCAGTCCTCGCCCGACAGCTACATTCGCCGGTTCACCGCCAACGAGGCGGACGTGGCGCTGCGGGGTGCGCACTTTGCGCGGGTCACGCTCGAAGCCGGCTTCACGACGGTGCGCGATCTTGGAGACTCATTCAACGCCAGCATCGCGCTGCGAGACGCGATTGCCCAGGATGTCGTGCCGGGCCCGCGCATTTTCACGGCGGCCAAGTCGCTGGCGACCACGGGCGGACACGCAGACCCGACCAATGCTTTCCGGCGCGACCTGATGGGTGATCCGGGCCCGCGCGAGGGCGTGGTCAACAGCGCGGCCGATGCGCGCAAGGCCGTTCGCCAGCGCTACAAGGACGGCGCTGACCTGATCAAGATCACGGCCACCGGCGGTGTTCTGAGCGTGGCCCGCAGCGGCGAGAATCCGCAGTTCACCGAGTCGGAGATTGCCGAGATCGTGCGCATCGCCAAAGACAACGAAATGCATGTGGCCGCCCACGCCCACGGTGCCGAGGGCATGCGGCGGGCGATTCGTGCCGGTGTGCATTCGATCGAGCACGGCACCTACATGGACGACGACATCATCGCCCTGATGAACGAGCACGGCACCTGGTACGTGCCGACCATCTCGGCCGGTCGATTTGTCGCCGACATGGCCCAGGTCGAGGGCTACTTCCCGCCGATCGTGGCGGCCAAGGCGGCTGAAATCGGTCCGCTGATCCAGGATACCTTTGGCCGGGCCCACGCCGCCGGCGTTCGGGTCGCCTTCGGAACTGACTGTGGTGTCTGCCCGCACGGCGACAACGCGCTGGAGTTCCAGTACATGGTCGAAGCCGGCATGGCGCCGGTTGATGCGGTGCGCTCGGCCACGATCAAGGCGGCCGAACTGTTGGGGCGTGAAGACGATCTGGGTCGACTGCGTGCCGACTATCTGGCCGACGTCATCGCCGTTCGCGGTGACCCCCTGGACGATGTCGCAGCGCTGATGGAAGTTGCATTCGTGATGCGCGATGGTCGGGTATACCGTCAGCCTTCGCCGTAGCCGGATAACTCAAGGTAGCCGCGGCCCAGCGGCACGCCGCTGGCGCGGTCGATGACGTCGATCATGCCTTCCCAGTAGTCGACCGAGCCCTGCCAGTGCTGGTGGTCGAACACCGCGCGGGTGTCAATGTCGAGATTAGCGGACGGGATTTCGATGTGCCAGTCCAGCGGCCAGCGCGAGCCGTTGGCATCGGTCCACCAGCGCTCGACTCGCGCCTCATACTCGCCGTAGGCCAGCGGGCGGTGACTGCCGTCGGGAAAGACCAGTTGGCCGTAAGACCATTCCGAGGTGGCGCCGTCGGTGTCGCGGATTCTGGCCAGCATCACGTCGCGGCCGTCGTCCAGATGTAGGGCAAACCAGTCCCAGCCCACCTGGTCCTCGCCCAGCGCGTTCGAGCCCCACTCGCGGTCCAGCCACGACAGGCCCTCCACCGGCAGGTTCTCGTCGCCGATGCGGACCTGGCCGGAGGTCGCCAGACGCGTGGCAGAGTAATAGCGCGAGGCGTTGCCCGGCTCGGGGCCCTTGCGGCTGTAGCCGGCATCGCCCTGCAGAATCAGGGGTCGTTCAGGCACGAGCTGCAGTTCAAGGGCAAAGTCCTCCCGCGCTGCGTTCAGATGCCAACTGTCGCCGTCGCGTGTGACTTCCCAGTCTCGCAGCCACCAGCGGTCCTGGTCGGCACCGGCCAGACCCAGCGCTGACCGGGCGAAACGTTCGCTCTGGAAGAAGCGCTGTTCACGGCCGTCGCTGAGCGCCAGATGTGCCATCCACGTGGCGTTGGTGGCCCAGGCAGAATCCAGCGTTTCGCCCGGCGGGCTGGCAAAATGAAACAGCGTGAACTGATAGCCCAGCCGCTCGCCGTCGGCGCTGTCCAGGTTGCCGGTGAAGTACCACCATTCGTACTGGTAGCCCGGGTGCAGGGCGTGGTCTTCCGGAAATGACATCGGCACCGGCCCGGTCACGCGTCGGAACTCCTCGTCGCCGGTGCTCATCAGGGCCTGAACATTCAGGCGCTCGATGCTGGGCGGTTCCGGTGCGCGCGTTTGCCAGGCCAACCAGGCGATCGCGGCTGCAGCAAATACGGCAATGAGCACGGCATCCAGACGCATAGCTGTTCAGAGACTCCTTAGCTGGCTCTCAGCAGGGGTGCCGGGTCGCGGCCGGCGATTTTCCAGGCGGGGTAGGTGCCGGCCAGCACGCCGATAGTCAGCGCCAGCGGCACCAGCACGGCCAGCGGCTGCCATGGCCAGGTCAGGGCAATGCTCCAGCCGAACGCGCGTGGCTGCACGGCCAGCGACAGCACGGCGTGGATCAGCAGGCTGAACGGGATCGCCATGGCGACCGCGATCGCGGCCAGGCCCGTGGTCTGGGTCAGGACCACCCCGGCCAGGCCGCGCCTTGGCAGTCCGAGCGCGCGCAGCGTGGCGTATTCGCGACCCCGCTCCAGGCCCAGCGCCAGCAGCGCGCTGATTAGCGCAATCCCGGCGATCAGCCCGACCAGAATGGCCAGGGCCCAGGAGATGCGGAAGGTGCGATCGAACACTGCCAGGGTCTGCTCGCGGACCTGGGCACTGGTGGTCAGGGTGCCGGCCGGGTAGGCCTCGTGGATACGCTGCTCGAAGGCCGCCGGGTCGATCCCGGGCGCCAGATACAGGCCGATGCTGTCGCGCTGTTCATCGCCCCACAACTCGCGAAAGTGCCAGCCGGCCAGGCCGACCAGGCCGCGATCGTTGCTGTAGTCGCGGTAGACCGCGCCGACCTCGAAGCGGGCGGGGCCGGACGGGGTCGCCAGTTCCATCTCATCGCCGGGCTGCAGGCCGGTGCGACGCGACATGGGTTCGGTCAGGAGTACGCCGCGTCCTTCTTCCACCAGCGCCTCGGCCGATGCCTGATCACCGCTGACCCACTCGAAGGCCGCCCAGGCCCTGGGGTTGAGGTCATAGCCCACCACCATGCTGCCGTCGTCGAGGACGACCTGGCGTGAGGTGGTCAGCATTTCCACTTCCGGCCAGGCGCGCAGCCGCTCCACGTCGGCCGAAACCAGCTGCCCCTGGCTGACCGTCAGGTAAACATCCGCGCTGATCAGGCGGCTGACCCAGTCATCGAC
>SKIE01000108.1 GCA_007116585.1 Wenzhouxiangella sp.
CATCATGCAAAACAATGCCCTGGTCGGGCTGCTGCTGGTGTTGTTCGTCGGCTGGGTGTTCCTGGCCACACGGATTGGGCTGCTGGTGGGTGTCGGCCTGATACTGTGCGTGGCCGGCATCTTTGCCGTGCTGTCGGCGCTGGGCTTTACGCTCAACATTACCGTGCTGCTCGGCATTGTCATCGTGCTGGGCATGCTGGTGGACGTATCCGTGGTAATGGTGGAGGCGGTTTATTACCGGCTGCGCATCGGGCAGGCGCCGCTGGAGGCCGCTACGCGCGCCTTGCGCGAAGTCGGCGTGCCGCTGACCGCCTCTGTGCTGACCACCATCGCCGCCTTCCTGCCGCTGATGCTGCTGCCGGGCATCGTCGGCAAGTTCATGTTCATCGTGCCGTTCGTGGTCACCGTGGGCCTGTTGATTTCGCTCATCCAGGCCTTCTGGATTCTGCCCACCCAGGTCGTTCACAGTGCGTACCGGCCGGCCAACGATCCACGCCACTGGCGCGTGCGCTTTACCCGCAGGATCCGGCGCGATTATGTCCGCGCGTTGGCCTACGTATTACGGCGGCCGCGGCGATTTTTGAGCCTGGCCGGGCTGACCTTCGCCGTTGCCCTGGCAGCCGTCGCCGCCGGGCTGGTTCGGCTGGAGTTTTTTGCCTTCGACCCGATCCGCCTGTTCTACGTCCAGATCGACCTGCCCGGCGACGTCTCCCTGGAAGAAACGCTGGAGCGCGTCCAGCAGGTCGAAGCCCAAGTCCGCGAAGGGCTGCTGCCTGGTGAAGCACGCAGCGTAACCAGCCTGGCCGGCGTGCAGTTCACCGACGTGGAGCCGCTGTTCGGCGATCAGTTCGGCCAGGTCATCGTCTCGCTGAACCCCGAGCAGGGCGGGCGCAGCATGGAGGCCATCATCGAAGGCATGCGCGAACCGGTGCTTGCCACCCCAATCGGCGGCCAGATCGCGTTTTTGCAGGTCTCGGGCGGACCGCCGACCCAGCAACCCATCAACGTCAAGGTGAGGGCCGATGACTTCGACGAGCTGCGGCGCGCCACCGATGCGGTCCGCGAACTGATCGACCGCCTTCCCGGCACGCGGGATATCAGCGACGACCGCGTCCCCGGGCGCTCCGAGCTGGTCCTGCGGCTGGATCGCGAGGCCCTGATCCAGGCCGGGCTGCCGCCCGACCTGGCCGCGCGGCTGCTGCGGTTGCACGTTGACGGCGAAATCGTCGGCTTCACGCGCGAAGCCGGCGAGCGCTTCGAGCTGCGCGTCAGAGCCGAGCGCGAGCGCCCGCTGGAACCCGGCATGGTGCTGGACGACCCGGTCGCGCTGCCTGGCGGCGGGACGACCCACCTGGGCGGTCTGGTGGCGGCACGTTCCAGCGAGGCGCCGGGAGTCATTCGCCACTTCAATCTGCGCCGCACCATCACGGTGGAAGGAGATATTGACCGACAGATCACCAACACCGTCGAGGTCAACCGGCGCATTCGCGAAGGCTGGAACGAGATCCGGGCCGACTTCCCCGGCACCGACCTGGACTTCAGCGGCGAGCTCGACGACATCGAGGAATCACTCGAAGCCATGGCGGTGCTGTTCCTGCTGGGCCTGGGGCTGATTTACCTGATCCTGGCCACCCAGTTCAAAAGCTACTTCCAGCCGTTCCTGATCCTGATCACGGTACCCATGGCCTTTACCGGGGTAGTGTTCGGGCTGGTGGTCTCGAACAACCCGTTAAGCCTGTACACCATGTACGGCATCATCGCCCTGGCCGGTATTGCGGTCAACGCGGCCATTGTGCTGATCGATGCGGCCAACCAGCGCCTGGCCGCGGGCATGCGCCCGCTGCACGCCACGATCTACGCCGCGCGCCGGCGCGTGATTCCCATCCTGATGACCACCGCCACCACCATCGCCGGTCTGTTCTCGCTGGCCGTGGGCCTGGGCGGCCGGTCGCTGTTGTGGGGGCCTGTTGCCGTCACCCTGGTCTGGGGCCTGGCCGTCTCCGCCCTGTTGACGTTATTCATCATCCCCCTGCTCTACCGGCTGTTCATGCGCCGTACAGGCGCTCGCACGTAGGGTCTTGCTGCACATGCACGGGAAGCTCCAGAAACTTCCCGGCCGCGGCAGGATTCGCAAGCATTTTGCGTAGTAACACTTACAAGCTGAAATTCGACTTTTCAAACGCCCAATATCTGAAGGAGACGCCGATATGATCAAGCGAGCCTTTTTTGCCAGCCTGCTGTTGCTGGGCAGCGGGGCCGCGCTGGCGGACCGGCCGGTGCTGGCCGTCGCCGAATTCACCAATGACGCCACCAACGTCGGCTGGTGGGGCGGCGGCATCGGCCGTGAACTGGGCAGCATGCTGGCCAGCGAACTGGCCGCCATCAACGCCTTCACTGTCGTCGAGCGCGAGCGCATCGACCATGTCCTGCAGGAGCAGGATTTCGCTGCCTCCGGCCGCGTCCGGCCTGACACGGCGGCAGAAATCGGTCAACTCACCGGTGCCCAGTACATTGTCATGGGCACGGTCACCGACTACTCTGAAGAAACCCGGCGCTCGCGCGGTGGGGTCAGCATCGGGGGCATGAGCATTGGCGGTCGCCGCAGCAGCATCGGCATTGGCGGCGGCAGCACGCAGGCCTATGTTGCCGTGGACGTGCAGGTCATCAACGCAACGACCGGCGAGTTGGCGCACGTCCGCACGATTGAAGGGCGGACCCAGGACAGCGCCATCGATCTGCGAGGCAGCGTTGGGCGTTTCAGCGGTGACCTGGGCACGGAAGAGAACACCCCGGCCGGCGAGGCCGTCCGCGCCGCGCTGATCGAAATCACCGATTACCTGGAATGCGAAATGGTGCTCAAAACCTCATCCTGCCGCGCCCGCTACCAGGAGCGGGAAACCCGCCGACGCGAGCGGACGCGGGACGCGATTCGGTTCTGATCCTGCCTGAGGATTTTGCTGCGGCCGGGATTGGCTCCCGGCCGCAGCAGTGCCTCAACGCCTGGTCCGCTGTGCCTGGTGTTGACGGTAGATTCCGCCGAGTGCCATCAGCATCATCAGCAGAGCCAGCACCGTCAGCCCAAGCCGGCTATTGACCGGTACGGGCAGCGGCTCCAGACCCGACACGCTGACTTGATCATCGTCGCTGAGCGATTCACCTTCCGGCGGCAAACCAGTCACGCTAGCGCTATTGACGATATCGCCACCCAGGTCGGAGGTTTCAACTGTATACACACCGCCGCATGTGACCGACTCGCCGGGGGCCAGAGTGGCCGGCATCTCCGGCTCACAGCTCAGTTCGATCATGTCATCGGTAATCACCACCTCGGTGAGCGTGACGTTACCGGTATTGGTCGCCGTCAACGTGTACTCGATCTGGTCATCCGTCACCACCGGCCCCTGCGTGCTGGCCTCCTTGAGCAGCTCCAGGCCCGGCGAGGCGCCTTCGAACTCCACGACCGCACTGTCACCGTCTTCGACCACCACTTCGTCAGGCGTCACCCCTGTAGCGGTAGCAACGTTGACGATGTCCTCGCCGCCGTCGACATCGGACTGGGTAATGGAATGCATAACCGGGCCGCAACTCGCCATTTCGCCCGCAGCAAGCACAGAGGGTGTGCAAGAGATCGTTCCGCCCAGCATTGGGTCATCGACCGACACGTTGCTCAGTGTCACGTTGCCGATGTTCTGCACGGTGAAGATGTACTCGACTTCACCGGGAGCAGCGAACAGAGTCGGACTGGCAGACTTAATCAGTTGCAGTCCGGCCTCGGGCGTGATGATGACGGTTTCATCATCATCGACCGGCCCTGTCTGCTCACTATCGGCAGTTGCCGTGTTCACGACCTCGCCGGCATCGGCATCAGCCGGTGTCACCGTGTACTCAACAGTACAATTCACCGACTCGTCGACCCGAAGGGTACCGACATCGCCATCCCACTGGCAGTCGGCCACCGGATCGATCAGACCAACTAGCGGGTCGCTGATCACCACGTCGGTCAGCGTCATGTTGCCATCATTCCAGGCTTCGATCTCGTAACGCAGCACACTGCCGATATTCGCCGGAGCGGGGATTGCCTCTATCAGCGACTTGGAGATGGCGAGAACTGCATCGGCATCGATCGGCGTGTTCTCGTCGTCTTCGTCGGTAACAGGTTCCGGCGAATTACTGCCATCGTCAGTGATTTCAGCCAGGTTAGCAATGCTGTCGACACCTGCCGGCAGCGGATCGTCCACGATCACTGCGAACGACACCGATCCATCAGTACCGACACCCAGGTCACCGATCGGCAGAGTACAGGTACTACCGGCGCTGTTGTCCGGTGTGCAGTCAAAGCCGGCATCGCTGTTGCCCGGATCGAAGCTCACGTTGTCGGGCACAACATCCGTGATCACCACGCCAGTGGCATCCTGGTTACCGACATTGCCGTATTCCAGCGTGTACACCACACCGCCGCCCGGCACGGCAGTCACGCCGCCATCGGTCTTGGTGATGAACAGGTCCGGACTGGCGACGACCGGAGTGACCTCCTCGTCGGTCTGGTCGGGCTGCTCGAAAGAGCCGGCAACGGCCTGATTCACCACATCGTCCACGCCAGCCGGGAACGGATCATCCAGCACCACGTCGTAGGTGATGGTGAGCGTTTCACGATCGGCCAGGCTGGCCAGCTCCACACGCACCGAGGTCTGCCCGCTGCTGTTGCCCAGGACCACGGTGCCTGCCGTGGTGGTGACGCTGCCGACCACCAGCGAACTGCGCGGATCCGGCGTATCGGTGATGATCAGGTCGGTCGCCTCGGCCGCACCGTTGTTCTCCAGCACCAGGGTGTAGCGCAGGGTATCTCCGGGGGACACGTCGCCCGAACTGTCGGCATCTTCATGCAGCTCGACCGACTTGTCGAGTGACAGGGCCGGGAAACCCAGCTCATCGGAATCATCATCCGGGTCTTGTTCACGACCGATATTGTCTTCCGGCTCATCCTGGTTGCAGCCTTCCGGGAAGGAACAGGCATTGTCCAGGGTGGCCTGGTTAACGATCGGATTGTTGGCATCGGCAGCCGGCGGATTGTTGGCCAGGCCGATGTCGAAAGTGGCCGTTCGGCTCACGCCCGGCAACAATCCGACTCCGCTGTCGGGCTGGAATGTCACGGTCAACTCGGAAGCCGACGACTCGGTCGTGAGCTGGTAATTGCTCGGGAC
>SKIE01000157.1 GCA_007116585.1 Wenzhouxiangella sp.
CTCGACACCACCGCGCAAGCGCTGGACATCCGGCAGAGCCTGCGCAAGCATTTCCTGCGCTATGCCCGCGATGAGCAGCTGGAGCAGAAGATCAAGATCGCCATCATCGGCGCTGGCGCCACCGGCACCGAAATGGCCGCCGACATGATCAACGCGGTCGACCAGATCCGCGGCTATGGCTTCAACGTCCACCCGGGCATGATCTCGATCACGCTGATCGATGCCGCTGAAGAGATCCTGCCGGCCGTGCAGCGACCCGCGATCCGTGATTCTGTGGCCCGGCAGCTGAAAAAAATGGGCGTGGAAATCCGCACCGGCCAGCGCGTGGCCCGAGCCGAAGCCAACCGGATCGTTCTTGCCGACGGCAGCGCCGTGGAAGCGGATCTGGCGCTCTGGGCGGCCGGCATCAAGGCGCCGGACGTCCTGCGCGAGATTGGCGGCCTCGAGACCAACACGCTCGATCAGATCGTTGTCAAACCGAATGCGCAAACCACCCGCGATGACCGCATTTTCTCTATCGGCGACTGCTGCGCCTGTCCGCAGCCGGATGGCAGCCTGGCCCCGCCGCGCGGTCAGGTGGCGCGGCAAATGGGCCACATGGTGGTCAAGAACCTGATCGATATGTTGAACGAGCGCCCGCCCCGGCGCGAATACCGCTACAGAGACCTGGGTTCGCTGGTCAACCTGTCGCGCTTTCACACCGTCGGCAACCTGTTTTCCTTCCTCGGCGGCGGCATTATGGTTGAAGGACGCCTGGCCCGCTTTACCTACCACTCGCTGTATCGACGCCATCTGCTGGAGGTCTACGGACCGCTGCGCGGCAGCCTGATGATGGCCGTGCGCCAACTCAGCCACTTCCTGCGCCCGCCCCTGAAGCTGCATTGAACAGCAGCGCTGGCTGGCGTCGGCCTTCGATTACCGATATCCTCCAGGCTGACTGTCCTTACAGCCTGACCAGGCCATACCAGTGAACCGCGGCCGATGCTCTGATGACGCCCCCGCTTCGCGTCGCCTCCTGGCGTCGGTCGTGCGGCTAACGCTGCTGCTTTGCGCGCCGCTGTTGGCCTGGTCGGAGGTCCACGATACGTTCGAGTTCCAGCGTCTGGCCGACGACCTCGGCGGCCGCCAGTCCTCCATTTACGATATTTTCGAGGACTCGAGCGGACTGCTGTGGGTGGCCGGCGACACCGACGGCCTGCTGCGTTTCGACGGCAACGAGTTCGTGTCCTGGAGCGAAGGCTTCGTGGCCGATCAGACACGCACGAATGTCAGCACCCAGATCGTGACGCCCAACGGCCATCTCTGGGTCGGCAGCTGGGGCAACGGCCTGCAGTACTGGGATCCGGCCGCTGGTCATTTCGTGGTCTTCCTGGCCGACCCTGACGACCCGGATGCCCTGGCCGACAACCGCGTCCAGCGCATGCATGTCGACAGTACAGGCCGAGTCTGGATCGGAACGGCTGCCGGGATCAATCTGATTGACCCCGATCGGCCCCGGCAGCTGATCCGGTTCGCCCGTGACGAGCCCAACCACCCGCTGTATGCCGAACGAATCTGGGGCATTGTCGAGCAGGACGATGGTTTCTGGTTCGCCACCACCGGCGGCATTTACTGGCTGAGCGCCGACTGGAGAAAATGGCGTCATTACCTGCTTGACGAGGAGGCGGCAGAGATTTTCGAACGTGGCGCCGAGGTCCGTACCATCGCCGAAGCGCACGGTGAACTGTGGGCCGGCTCGCAATTGGGCCTGTTCCGGTTCGATGCAGAGGCCGATCGTTTTGCGCCGGTCGGCTTTACTCGAGACGCTGATCACCCCACGCCGCGCATCAACGTGATTTCCGAAAGCCGCCAGGGCCATGTCTGGGTGGGCGCATTCGACGGCCTGTATGCAATTGACACGCAGCAACAGGAATTCATGCTTCAGCATGACAGCTTCAACCGGATTGCCGACGTGGACATCCGCGCCCTGTATGAGGATACCGAGGGCAATCTGTGGATCGGCAGTCGCGATCAGGGCATGATCCACGGTCGCCGCGACCAGTCGATGTTCATGCAGCTGGCAGCCGAACTGCCGGAGGAAATCAGGGCCCAGGCGGGGCGGCTGACCTCAGCCTTGCTTTACGATGCGCAAGGTCAGCTCTGGCTCGGCGTGCCCGGCGGTATTCTGCATCGAGCGCAGGACGGCAGCTGGGAGCACTGGACGTTTCCGGGTGAAGTCGGTGTACGGCGGGTCGAGAGCATGATCCAGGGCCCGGACGGAACCGTCTGGATCGGCACCAACGACGGGCTGTTCCGAATCGGTCCTGACCAGCAGCTGGTGGCTGACAATCGCGTGTATGAAAAGCTGGGCATCGGCGCCCTGGCCATCCACGGCATGCATGTCGAGCCCGACGGCACGCTGTGGCTGGGTTTGTGGCAAGCCGGCGTGGTGCGCTGGCACCCGGAGGGCGACCAGGCCGATCTTTTTCTGGAAGAGTTGCAGGTGCTCCGAGGCGACCTGGCCTATCAGTTGGTCCTCGATAGTGACGGGCAGCTCTGGGCGGCCACGCGCTACTCCGGCCTGTTCCGTTTCAACGGTGAATCCTTCGAGCCCGTGGGCCTGACCATCGGTGACCAGGCCGAGCCGCCGACGTTTTACTGTGTATGGCCCGAGCGTCCGGACCTGCTGTGGCTGTGCACCGAGGACGGGCTCGTGCGCTATGATCTGGCCTCAGGCCAGCATGAGGTCTTCGGAATTGAAGACGGCTTGCCCGGTGAGCGCATCACCGGCTTTGTGTTTGACCAGATGGACAATGCGTGGGTCCTGACCTCGCAAGGCGTGGCCCGGCGCCTGGCGGGGGACGAGCGTTTTGTCAGCTTTGGTTTGGGTGACGGACTGCCCGGGCTGGGCCTGCAGCGCAACGCGGCGGCCCTGGCGCCCGACGGTAGCCTGGTGCTGGGCACCAGCCACGGGACCGTGACGGTGGACCCGGCGGCACCACCGCGGGGTCTGAATGCGCCGCGCACCGTTCTGAGCCGGCTGTGGGTCGATGGGGAAGAGCGCACCCGCTCGCTGGACCTGACCGCGCCAACGCTGGAGCTGCCGCCGGATTTCCGTGATCTCATGGTGCAGTTTGCCGTGCTGGACTTCCACGAGCCGGACCGCAACATGGCCAGGATCCAATTGCGCGGCTACGATGCAGAATTCGGCCAGCTGACCCGCGAACAGAGCGTTCGCTACATGAACCTGCCGCCCGGCCACTACACCCTGGAAATCGAGGGCTGGAGCAGCCGCGGCGTGCGTGGAGAGGAACCGCTATTGCTGCCGATCCGCGTTCTGGCGCCCTGGTGGCACTCGCCCATTGCCTGGGCGTTCGGCGGGGTCACGTTGATTGGCTTGATCTGGCTCACGGTCTGGTTGCGCAACCGCCACCTCCAAAAAGTCAACCGACGTCTGCAAGTCAGGGTTGAAGAGAAAACCCGCGAACTGGAACAAGCCAACGAGCGCCTGCGGGCACGCTCGGCCCGGGACTTCCTCACCGGTCTGTTCAACCGCCGCGGCTTCACGGAACGCTTCATGCTGCTGCAAAAGCTTTCGGTTCGAAGCCAAACCTGTCTGTCGCTGATCCTGTTCGACCTCGACCACTTCAAACGCATCAACGACAATCATGGTCACGATGCTGGAGATGAAGTCCTGCGCCTGGTCGGGCAGGCGCTGAACTCGATCCTGCGCGATCAGGATCTGGCCGGCCGCTGGGGTGGTGAGGAATTTGTCCTCGCCCTGCCTGATACTGACAGCGAAGGTGCACTCGAGGTGTGTGAAAAAATTCGCGCGCGCCTGGGTGACGCAAACCTGCCTGTCGGGCAGGCAGGCGCGCTCGTGTCGATCAGGGCAACCATGGGTGTGGTCACGGGCAAGGGCTCGGAGCAGCCGCTGGAAGTCTGGATCAAGGCTGCCGATGAAGCCCTTTATGCCGGGAAAAACAGCGGGCGGGACTGTATTCAGATGGCACCAAGCGATGCTCTATAATCCGGGGTCTTTCCAAGCGCGGACCTTTCGCATGCTGCGACTTCTGCCCTGCGGGCTTGGCGCCCTGGTGCTGCTGGTACTTGCGTCAGCAGCGTTCGCTCAGCCCCGCGCCACCGATCGGTTCGATGCCCATTTCCGAACCACGCTGGCCGAGCATGGGGTGCCGGGAGGCGCCTATGCGCTGGTCCGCAACGGCCAGATTGCCCGGGTCGGCACTTACGGCGTTCGGCGCGTCGGTGATCCGGCACCGGTCACGGCCGATACGGTGTTCCGGACCGCATCGGTATCCAAAACCTTCGCCGCGCAGCTGACCAGCCTGCTGGTGGCTGAACAGCGCCTGAGCTGGGACGACCATGTCACCGATTTCCTGCCTGAATTCCGGCTCAAGCACATGGCTGACACGCGCCAGCTGCAGATCCAGCATCTGGTCGGCCAGTCCACCGGCGTGGTCTCCAACGCCTACGACAATCTGCTCAACGCCAACCAGCCGCTGGAGCGCATTCTGCCGCAGTTTGCCCAGCTTGAGCCACTATGCCAGCCGGGCACCTGCTACACCTATCAGAACGTGCTGTTTGCCCTGGTGGGTCCGGCGATTGAAATCAGCACTAGCCAGCGCTACGAAGACCTGCTCGCCGAGCGCCTGTTTGAGCCGCTGGGCATGCGCAGGGCCACGACCGGGCGAGAGGCCTTTCTGGCCGAGCCTAACCGCGCCACTCCCCACGTTCGCCGCGCGCGCGGCACAATCTGGACACCGGTGGAAGTTGCCGAGTCGTACTATCTGGTACCACCGGCCGCCGGCGTCAACGCCAACGTGCTGGACCTGGCTCGTTGGTTGATTGCGCAGAAAGGGTATCGACCCGACGTGCTGGGACCGGACGTGGTCCAGCCGCTGAAGGAGAAGCGCGTGAGAACGCTGCGTGACCTGCGCCGGGGCTCATGGAGTGAACTGCTCACGGATGCCCACTACGGGCTGGGCTGGCGCATTTACAGCGTGGGCGAGGAGGATTTGTTCATGCACTCCGGTTGGGTGCGCGGTTTCGTAGCGGACATCAGCTACTCTCGCGACCGCAAGGTCGGATTGGTGGTGTTGCTCAACGGTGAATCCAGAGCCTTGAGCGAAATCACCACCGGTTTCTGGAGCGATGAATTGTCCACGCCGCCGCAGCGCTTGATCGCTGACGGCGGCGC
>SKIE01000232.1 GCA_007116585.1 Wenzhouxiangella sp.
AGCTGATCACGGCATAGATGATCACACTGATCATCCAGTTGAACACGACATGGGCGTGTGGCACCAGCCCGGGAAGCTGGTCTTTCTTCAGAAAGAAGATGATCACCGGCACGATGAGCCCGGCCATGGGTACAACCAGGCCCGAAAGAACCGACAAGTGCAGGATCAGCGCCCAGGTGTTGGTTTCCTTGTCCGGCGCTCCGGATTCCGTATCCGGTAATTCTGGTTCAAGATCGTCCATGGTCGCGCTCCTATTAATGAGAATCTGTCGCGCAGGATAACCCAGCCTGAGCCGATACGCTAATCGTCAGCCTCGGAACCGGGAGGTTTCCTGGGAATTCGTTGAGGTCTTTGCCAGCCGCGAACGGTGCGCTGCGGCGCCCGGGTCAGGGTGAGCCGGTCAGCGGGCGCATCCTTGCCAATCACGCTGCCCGCCCCGATGGTCGCGCCCCGGCCGACACAAACCGGGGCCACCAGCGCCGTGTTGGAGCCGACAAAGGCATCGGCGCCGATCTCGGTGCGATGTTTGTTAACGCCGTCGTAATTGCAGGTGATGGTGCCGGCCCCAAGGTTGGCGCCCGCACCGACCTCGGCATCGCCGACATAGCTCAGATGACTGGCCTTGGCTCCGGCCTGAAAACTCGCATTCTTGACCTCGACAAAATTGCCGATCTTGACACCCTCGGCCAGTGCAGTGCCCGGACGCAGGCGCGCAAACGGGCCGATCTGACAGGCGCCGGTGGTCTCCACGCCCTCGAGCACGCAATACGGCTCCAGCCGCGTGCCCGCCGCCAGGCGGCTGTTGCGCACCACACAGCCGGCGCCGACCACAACGCCCTGGCCCAACCAGACATCGCCTTCAATAATGACGCCGCGATCCAGCACTACATCAGGCTCGCAGTGCACCCGGCCGCGAACCAGCACGGCATCGGGGTCGGGCAGGGTCACCCCGCCCTCCATCAGAGCGACTCGAGCCCTGCGCTGGTACACACCCTCCAGCTCAGCCAGCTGACGGCGGTCATTCGCGCCCAGCAATTCCTGCGCGTCTTCAGCAACCACCGCGTGAACCCGGCGGCCGTCGGCGACCGCAAGCGCAATGCAGTCGGTCAGGTAATACTCGCCCTGGGCGTTGTCGGCCCGCAATCGTTTGAGCCAGCCGGTCCAGTCAACGGCGCGGGCACACATGACGCCGCTGTTGACCTCCCGCACCTGCTGCTCGGCGTCGCTGGCATCGCGCTGCTCGCGAATCGCGCTCACCTGCCCCTGATCATCCCGCAGCACGCGGCCGTAGCCGCTGGGGTCCTCGGCAGTAAAGCTCAACAGCGCCAGATCGTCGGTGCAGGCCAGCAAGCCTTGCAGGGTCTCGGGCCGAATCAGCGGCATGTCGCCGGGCAGAATCAGGACGCGGGCCTTGGGGTCAATCTGCGGCAGGGCCTGCTGCGCCGCGTGCCCGGTGCCCAAACGTTCGGACTGCAGCACAAACTCAACGTCGCTATCGGCCAACGCAGCCCTGACCTGTCCGGCTCCGGCGCCGACAACCACCCGGATGCGGTCCGGTGCCAGCGCCTGTGCACTGTCGAGCAAATGGGCCAGCATCGGCCGGCCACCCACGGGTTGCAGCACCTTGGGCAGGCGCGAGTTCATGCGTTTGCCCTCGCCGGCGGCAAGAATCACGATTTCCAGCATTTTCTGCACGACTCCCGCCGCATTGAAACCCGCCGGTCAGTATAGCGAGACAAGCCCGCGCCGGTCTTTTCGGCGCTGACCACAGGGAGCCGAAAGCGGATGTATGTCTGTTTGGCAAATGCCGCATAAAGAAAGGCCCCGGGCGAGGGAGGACCCGGGGCCTTGAGTCGGATCCGGTTTGGGGACTGAAACCGAAACCCGATGGGTTCGTCTAGGGAGGGAGACGAACCCCACCATGCGCATGGTGAATAATCAGACTTGGGTGTCTGGCGGAAGTTCCGGCCCGATTCAAAATTTCTTGATCTCTTTTTTCGATCCCGGTCATGCCGTTGATCAATGAGCGCTGTCCCAATCCGGGCCAGCGCCGGCTTCGACCAGCAAAGGTACTTTCAGCTCGGCGGCCTCGCGCATGCATGATTCGACCGCGGCCCGGACCCGGTCCAGCGCAGCTGCCTCGACCTCCAGCACCAGTTCGTCGTGAACCTGCATGACCAGGCGGGCCGGGGCATTTTCGGTCTGGATCCAGCCATCGACGGCAATCATGGCCCGCTTGATAATGTCTGCTGCAGTGCCCTGCATGGGCGCATTGATCGCCGCGCGCTCGGCCGCCTGGCGCCGGGCCGGGTTGCGCGACCGAATCTCCTCGGTCCACAGGCGCCGGCCAAACAGGGTTTCGACATAGCCCTGCTCGCGCGCGATTGCGCGGATATCGTCCATGTAGGCGCGAACACCCGGGTAGCGCTCGAAATAGCGCTGGATGTATTGATCGGCCGATTTGCGATCAATTTCGAGTTGACGGGCCAGACCCCAGCCACTCATGCCGTACATCAGGCCGAAGTTGATCGCCTTGGCGGCGCGACGCTGCTCGGGCTGGACCTGGTCGATGGCACAGTCAAATACCTCGGCCGCGGTGGCGCGGTGGATGTCCTCGCCTGCGGCAAAGGCTTCGAGCAGGCGCTCATCGTCGGACAGGTGTGCCATGATGCGCAGCTCGATCTGCGAGTAGTCAGCCGCCAGCAGGACAGTACCCGACGGGGCGATGAAGGCCTTGCGAATCCGGCGGCCTTCGGCCGTTCGGATGGGGATGTTCTGCAGGTTCGGATCCGTTGACGACAGCCGCCCGGTTGCCGTGACCGCCTGATGATAGTGGGTGTGGACGCGGCCGGTTTGGGCGTGGACTTTTTCTGGCAAACGGTCGGTATAGGTGCTTTTGAGCTTGGCCAGGCTGCGATGTTTGAGGATGATGCGCGGCAGCTCGTAGTTCGCAGCCAGTTCCTGCAGCACGTCTTCGGCCGTCGACGGCTGGCCCTTGGGCGTTTTGCGGATCACCGGCAGCTCCAGCTCTTCGAACAAAATGGCCTGCAGCTGGCGCGGCGAGCCCAGGTTGAACTCATGTCCAGCGGCCCGGTGCGCCTGTTCCTGCAACTCCGAGAGCTGCGCTTCGATCTCGCGGCTTTGGGCAGACAGCTGCTCGCAGTCCAGCGCCACGCCGATGCGCTCCATGCGGGCCAGCACCGGGATCAGGGGAATCTCAAGCTTTTCGTAGACCGAGGTCAACGATGGCTCGGCCTGGATCTTTGGCCACAGGTGCTGGTGCAGCGCCAGGGTCACCTCGGCATCCTCGCCGGCATAAAGCGCGGCCACATCCACCGGCACCTGGTCAAAGCTGACCTGGGCCTTGCCCTTGCCCGCGACCTGCTCGTAGCTGGTGGTCTGCCGACCGAGATAGCGCCCGGCCAGCGAATCCATGTCGTGACGGGTGGCTGTGGAATGAAACACGTAGGAAGCGAGCATGGTGTCGTGCACCACGCCGGCCAGGTTCACGCCAGCGCGCTCAAGCACGTTGAGGTCATATTTCAGGTTCTGGCCCAGCTTGGGCCGGTCGGCATCTTCCAGCCAGGGCTTGAACAGCGCCATCACTTCAGCGACATCGAACTCGGTGTCCTGGCCGGCGTGTGCCAGGGGTACATACCAGGCATGACCCGGCTCAATCGCAAAAGCCAGGCCCACCAGGTCGGCTTCCAGCGGCTCCAGGCTGGTGGTTTCGGTGTCGAAAGCGACCAGGTCTGCCGCCTTGACGGCCTTGTGCAAGGCCTCAAGCTGGGCCCTCGTGGTCACGGTCTCGACCGCCAGCTCGGCCTCCGGCCCGGTCTCCTCCTCGTCCTGGTATTGCTGGAGCCAGGTCGAGAAACCGAAGTGCCGAAGCAGTTCAATAAGTCGCACCTTGTCGGGTTTTGCCTCCGTCAGCGCCTGAAGCGCCACGCCGGTTTCGACATCGCTTTTCAGGGCTACCAACTCGCGCGACAGCGGCAATTGTTCCAGCGCGGCGCGCAGGTTGTCGCCCACCTTGCCGCTCACGTCATCAGCCTGCTCGATCAGGCCTTCCAGGTCACCGTACTTGTTCAGCCACTTGGCCGCGGTCTTCGGGCCAACCTTTTCAACGCCGGGAATATTGTCGGAGCTGTCGCCCGTGAGAGCCAGCAAGTCACCGACCCGGTCCGGGCCGACGCCAAACTTCTCGGTCACCGCATCGGGATCGTAGCGCTTGCCCTGCATGCTGTCTTCCAGCACGACCTGATCGTCAACCAGCTGAGCCAGATCCTTGTCGCCTGACGATATCAGCACCGTCAGGCCCTGCCCGCGCGCCTGGGCGACCAGGGTGGCGATCACATCGTCGGCTTCGACGCCATCGACCATTACCCGCTGCAAGCCCATGGCGTCAATCAACTCATGCAGCGGCTCAATCTGAGCGCGCAGCTCGTCGGGCATGGGCGGGCGGTTGGCCTTGTAGTCGGCATACAGCTCATGGCGGAAGTTCTTGCCCGGCGCATCAAACACGACGGCCACCCGTTCCGGCTGGTGTTCCTGCAGCAGCCGGCGCAGCATGTTGGCCACGCCAAACACCGTGCCGGTGGGTTCGCCGGCCGCGTTGGTCAGGCTGGGCAAGGCGTGAAACGCCCGATATAAGTAGGACGATCCGTCGATCAGGCACAGTTGCGGGCGGTCGGACATGGCGGTGAGTGAAAGCCTCAGGGGAAATCCATCGCCCTTCATCATAGAACACCCGCTGCCCAAGCCGGTGCGAATACCGGCCTTAATCTGGTGTCCAAACAGGTAGGAGGCGGCAGAACGGACTAAACTGCCGTCAACGCGTGCATGCGGAGGCTGCAACCATGATGATTCGACTGGCGCTTGTTCCACTGACCCTGACGCTGGCTGCCCCCCTGTGGGCCGACACGCCGCCGGACGCCCCGGCCCCACCGCCACCGCCCATCCGCGAGCCACTCCCACCCAAGGTGCTGGATCCGGACGCGCAGCTCGAGCCGGAGGTCACCATCCGCCGCGAAGAGGGCCAGGTGATCGAGGAGTACGCTATCGCCGGTCAGGTCTACATGATCCGGATCGTGCCCGCGGTTGGCCCGCCGTTTTACCTGATCGACACCACCGGTGACGGCAATTTCGACTCCAGACATGAGCACATGGAGCCGGTGCGGCCGGCG
>SKIE01000155.1 GCA_007116585.1 Wenzhouxiangella sp.
ACAACCATCAACAAGGTCTGCGGCTCCGGTCTGAAGGCGGCCATGCTGGGCAGCGACCTGATTCGCGCGGGCAGCGCCGAGGTGGTGGTTGCCGGCGGCATGGAATCGATGACCAACGCGCCCTACCTGATGGACCGCGGGCTGCGCATGGGCCATGTCCAGGCCCTGGACCACATGTTCTACGACGGTCTGCAAAACCCCTACGACGGCAACATGATGGGCGGTTTTGCCGAGAACTGTGCGGCCAAATATTCGTTCAGCCGCGAAGACCAGGATGCCTTTTCCAAGGCCTCGGTCGAGCGCGCCACGGCGGCCATGGAAAGCGGCGCCTTCAGCGATGAAATTACTCCCGTCACGATCAAGACGCGCAAGGGCGAGGTCGAGATCACTGCCGACGAGGAACCACCGCGCTGCAACATCGACAAGATGCCCGCGCTGCGCCCGGCCTTTGCCAAGGACGGCACGATTACCGCGGCCAGCTCGTCGAAGATTTCCGACGGCGCGGCGGCGTTCGTGATGATGAGCGCGTCCGAGGCCCAGAAGCGCGGCCTGAAACCGCTCGCGCGGGTGGTATCGCATGCCACGCACAGCCACGAGCCGGAGTGGTTCACCACCGCCCCGGTCGGCGCCATTGCCAAAACCCTGGAAAAAGCCGGCTGGCGGGCCGACCAGGTCGATTTGTGGGAGATCAACGAGGCGTTTGCCACGGTGACCATGGCGGCGATGAAGGACCACAACCTGGACCATGCCAAGGTCAACGTCAACGGCGGCGCCTGCGCCCTGGGCCACCCCATTGGCGCCAGCGGAGCGCGCATTCTGGTGACCCTGATCCACGCGCTGAAACACCGCAATCTCAAGACCGGCGTGGCGTCGCTGTGCATCGGTGGCGGCGAAGGCGTGGCCATGGCAGTCGAGCTGCTGTAAGCGCGCGTTCCGGGCATGGCAGACCATTTGGTCAAACTGGTCGAGGTCGGCCCGCGCGACGGGCTGCAAAACGAGCCCTACACGGTGCCGACCTCGCTCAAGCTCGACCTGATTGATCGCCTGGGCGAGACCGGCCTGCAGGTGATTGAATCAACGAGCTTCGTCAGCGATCGCGCCATTCCGCAAATGGCCGACGCCGAAGACGTCATCGCCAGCCTGAAACGCCGGGATGAGGTGCGCTACCCGGCGCTGGTACCCAACGAGCGCGGTTACGACCGCGCCCGCTCGGTCGGCGTCGATGAAGTCTCGCTGTTTACCGCAGCGTCGGAAGCCTTCAACCAACACAACATCAACTGCAGCATTGAAGAATCGCTGCGCCGCTTCGCCCCGGTGTTGCACCGCGCCCGCGCCGATGGCGTGCGCGTGCGCGGCTATGTCTCGACCGTGCTCGGCTGCCCCTACCAGGGCAAGGTGCCGCTGGCCGACGTGGTCCGCGTGGCCGAGGCGCTGTTCGAGGCCGGTTGCGAAGAGATCTCCCTGGGTGACACGATCGGCGTGGGCACGCCACGCAAGGCCAGAGAGATGCTGAGCGCGGTCAGCCAGTCCATTCCCATGGCGCAGCTGGCGGTGCACTTTCACGATACCTACGGCCAGGCCCTGGCCAACATCGTGACCTGCCTGGAAGTGGGCGTGCGCGTGGTTGACAGCTCGGTGGCCGGGCTGGGCGGCTGTCCTTACGCCCGCGGGGCGACCGGCAACGTGGCCAGCGAGGATGTGGTCTACATGCTGGAGGGCCTGGGGATGGAGACTGGCATTGATTTACGCGCCCTGGCGCGAGTCGGCGACTGGATTGCCGGCGAACTGGGCCGACCGCGCTCGCGCGCCGGCCAGGCGGTGCTGAAGCGCCACTGACGCGCCACCACAACATTTCGGGAGCCTTAATGAAAAAGACATCCGTCAAGGCCGTCATTACCGGCGGCGCCTCCGGCCTCGGCTTTGCCGTGGCCGAACGCTTTGTCGGCGACGGCGGGCGCGTGGCGCTTTTTGACGTCAACGCCGAGAAGGGCGAGCAGGCCGTTGAGGCCCTGGGTGCCGACACCGCGCGCTATTTCCGGGTCGACGTGACCAGCGAATCCGGCGTCACTGAAGCCATGACGGCGGCATCGGACTGGCTGGGCGGGCTGACCGTTGCGGTCAACTGTGCCGGCATTCTAGGCGCAGGCCGGGTACTAGGGCGGGAAGGCCCCATGCCGCTGGCCCGGTTCCGCGACACGGTCATGGTCAACCTGGTCGGCAGCTTCAACGTGGCCAAGACCGCGGCCGACATCATGTCCCAGGGCGAACCCGACGAGGACGGCGAGCGCGGGGTCATCATTCATACCGCCTCGGTCGCGGCTTTTGAAGGCCAGATCGGCCAGGCAGCCTACTCCGCCTCCAAGGGCGGCGTGGCCGGCATGACCTTGCCCATGGCCAGGGAATTCGCCCGCTTCGGGGTACGCGTGATGACCATCGCCCCCGGCGTATTCCACACGCCCATGGTCGACATCATGCCCGAGCCGGTGCAGCAGGCGCTGGGCGAATCCATTCCGTTCCCGAAACGCCTGGGATCGCCGGCAGAGTTTGCTGACCTGGCCGCCCACATTCTGGAAAACCGCTATTTCAACGGCACGGTGGTCCGCCTTGACGGCGCCGTGCGACTGGCACCCAAGTAAACACACTTAAATCATGCAAACCTTTACCGAAATCGAAGACTACATCAACAGCCACTACACGGTGGTTCACGCCGAGCCCTTCATGCTGGCCGTGGACGTCAAGGTAGGCGATGCCGGCCGGCGGCAGGATATCTTTCTGGCCGAGTTGAAGAATTCCGACGAACGGCGCGTGCTGCGGCTGGAAACGAACATCGCTCCGCTGGGCGAGCATGACGCCGAAAAGTGTCTGCGCGTCAATCTGATGCTGCGGGTCGGCTACCTGGCGGTGGGCGATCTGGACGGCCGGCCGTTCATCAAGCTGTGTCATAACCTGACCTACGACCAGCTCAGCGAGGCCTCGCTGCGCTACGTGATCAACCACCTGGCCCTGCTTGGCGATAACATCGAGGACACGCTGACCGGCGGCGGCGACTTATTCTGATCCGAGGGAGACCGACATGGACGATATGCAACAACTGCTGATGGACTACAACCTGCTTGAGATGGGCATCCGCCTGCTCGGCGCGATTCTCATCTTCGTTATCGGCCGCTGGATTGCCCGCCGCCTGGTCAGCCTGGTCGGCAAGACGATGCAAAAGCGCGGCATTGATGACTTGCTGATCACCTTCATCAGCAACATTCTCGGCGTGATCCTGCTGCTGGTGGTAGTACTGATCTCGGTCGGTCATCTGGGCATCGAGGTCACGCCGCTCATCGCCATTTTGGGTGGTGCCGCCATCGCCATCGGCCTGGCGCTGCAAAGCAGCCTGAGCAACTTTGCCTCCGGCATCATGCTCGTCAGCTTCCGGCCGTTTACCCGCGGCAACTTTGTCGAGGCCGGCGGGGTGTCGGGCGTGGTCCAGTCGGTCGGTATTTTCCACACCACGCTGCAAACCCCCGACAACCGGCTGGTCATTGTCGGCAACAGCGCCATCACCGGCAGCCCGATCACCAACTATTCGGCCTATGACACCCGCCGAATTGATCTGATCATCGGCGTGCACTACGACGATGATCTAAAGCTGGCGCGCGACACCATCATGGGCGTGCTGACAGCGCATGAACACGTGCTCGAAGACCCTGAGCCCGTGATCATGCTGATGGAACTGGGTGATTCCAGCGTCGACTTCGCCGTGCGTCCGTGGGTGCATTCAGACAACTTCTGGCCGACGCGCAGCGACCTGCTTGAGCAGATCAAAACGGCGCTGGAAGAGGCCGGCTGCTCCATCCCGTTCCCGCAGCGCGATGTACATGTCTACAACGACGATGGCGATGCCGGCAAGGCGGACGACAAACCGTCGGCTTGACGCACAAGCCCCTCTCGGCGCCCCCAAGTCTCAATCGTCGCTGCGGTAACTCTTGATGATGTAGCCGCCGGATTTTTCGTCGTGCTGTAAATCCAGAAGCCCGAGTTTCTGGGCTTCCTGCAGCAGATGATTGAAGCTCTTGAAGCCGTGGTAGCTTTCGGAAAAGCCGGGCTTGCGCCGCTTGAGCGCCTGCTTGATCATCGAGCCCCACACCTTTTCCTCGGCATCGCGGTCGGAAAACAGCGCCTCGGTGGTTTCCAGCACCAGATCAAAGGCTTCCTGCGCCTTGCTGTCCACGCTGGTTCCGGCGTCGCTGGCCGAGGCCAACTCACCGGCATCGGCCTTGCTCTGCGTCTTCTTGGCCGTCTTCTTCTTGGCCGCTTTTTTCTTGGTCGCGGCGGTCTTTTTCTTTTCGCTGTTGCGAATCAGATCGTCATAGAAGATGAACTCATCGCAGTTGGCCGTCAGCAGGTCAGACGTCGAGCTTTTGACGCCGACACCGATGACGTTCTTGTTGTTCTCGCGCAGTTTCGATACCAGCGGCGAGAAGTCTGAATCACCGCTGATGACCACGAAGGTATCGACGTGGGCCTTGGTGTAGCAGAGATCGAGCGCGTCGACGACCATGCGGATATCGGCCGAGTTCTTGCCCGACTGGCGCAGGTGCGGGATGTCGATCATCTCGAAGGCCGCTTCGTGCATGGCGGCCTTGAACTCGCGGTAGCGGCCCCAGTCGCAGTAGGCCTTCTTGACCACGATGTTGCCCTTGAGCAGCAGGCGCTCGAGGACTTTCTGGATATCAAACGCGGCGTACTTGGCGTCGCGCACGCCCAGGGCGATGTTTTCGAAGTCGCAGAACAGGGCCAGGTTTCGGGTTGGGGCAGATGGGGTCAAGGCAGACTCTTGTTTGTGAATTGATATGATGCCAATGGTACCTGTCTCAGACCCTTTCCGGAGCGACTCTCTTGCACCTGATCTTCAGCCATGGCCACATTTCCAGCCCCACCTCGCGCAAGATCCGCGCGCTGACGCCAATCGCCCAGGCCGCCGGCTACACCACCCAGGCGATCGACTATCAGGATCTGCGCGACGATGCCGGCGGGCGCGTGGAGCGGCTGTGTGCCGCGATTGACCGGATCGATGGCCCCGTCGTGCTGGTCGGATCATCCATGGGCGGCTATGTTTCGGTCGCTGCGGCCTGCAAAATCCCGGTGCAGGGCCTGTTCCTGCTCGCACCTGCGCTGTATCTCAACGATC
>SKIE01000199.1 GCA_007116585.1 Wenzhouxiangella sp.
CCGTGCAGGCGAAGCGCGCGGTCTGGCAGGGCCAGTTCTATTTCAACTGATCGTGCTTCTCCCTCAGGCCCGATGCTACTCAAAACCCGCTGAACCAGTTTGTCGACCGCCACCGGCGCCGGCTGCTGACGGTCGCTGCGCACAAATTCCATGAGCTGGCTGATCAACTGCCGGGTGCGCTGAGTCTGGGTTCGCATTCTGGCCAGACGGCGACGGCCATCGGCATCCAGGTCCTGCAGCTGTTGCAGCCTGCGCGCATCCCCGTCGATCACCGTCAACGGTGCGCCCAGTTCATGCGCCACGCCGGATGAAAAGCGCCCGAGCGCGGCCAGATTCTCCTGTTCCCGCAAACGCTCTGTCATCTGCAGATGTTCCCGACGCTGTTGCTCCAGCCGCGTCTCCATGGCTTCAATGGCGTCCAGCATGCGGTTGAGCCCTCGACCGAGATTGGCCAGTTCGGAGGGGCCATTGACCGGGGCTCGGTGGTCACGGTCACCGCGCTCAACTCGCGCCATGCTCTCCAGCAGGGACCGCACGTGTCGACTGACGGCCTGACGATGCCCCACAACCACCACAACCATCATCAGGAGAATGGCGACGGCCCAGGCCCACCAGCCGCGCTGGCGGACCTCGGCCAGCTGCTCGGCCATGTCGCTTTCTTGGCGTACAACCTGCAGCAGGCCGATAATGCGGCCCGTCGCCCCGGTCAAGGGGACAAAGTACGAGTAGACCGGCTCGCCGCCAACCCGAGCGTATTCCCCAACCTCCATGCCCAGCTCGACCAGTTCGGCCGCCTGCACCTGCTCGCGCGGGCCCGGGCGGGCATCGCCGGCGACCACCACCCGTCGTCCGTCGGCGTCATAAACGTTGGCGCCGTAAACCCGGCCAATTTCAAAAACTGCGTTGAGAGACTGCGCGACGCGAACCAGATCGCCTTCGGCGTAGGCCTGCTGCACCGGCATGCGGATCGCTCGCGCGACCAGCTCAATCTCTTTTTCCAGCCGACGCTCGATCAGGCCCTCGACAGTATGGAAGGTCAGCCACACGACACCGGCCGCAAGCAAAGTCAGCGGCAGCACCATCTGGATCATCAGGCGGGTACGGAGACTGTTCATAGGCAGTGGGCAATTGGATACATGCGCCATTGTGACACACTTTGGCAGGTTCTCGGGCCACAGTGTATTCGTACCCTATTGTTTTGGTGACTAAAAACTTTTTGGCACGATAACTGCATTTACTTCATTGCACCTAGTGCATACATTCAAATTTCCAGGAGTTTTACTAATGAAGTTTCGCCATACTCTGATGACGCTGATCATTGCCCTGTCTTTCGGTGCCGCCGGTGCTGCCGCTCAGGAACACCAGATGCAGCAACAGCCGCCTGCAGACATCGACGTTTCAGACGCTCAGCTCGAGCAGTTCGCCGAAGCACAGGTGGCCATCATCGAAATCCAGCAGGACTTCTCCGGCCGTTTGCAGGAGGTTGAGGATCCTGATCTTGCCCACGAGCTGCAGGTTCAGGCCAACGAAGAGATGACCGAAGCGGTCGCCGATGCCGGCCTTGACGTCGAGTCATTCAACAGCATTGCGATGGCAATCCAGAACGATCCGGAATTGCAGCAGCGTCTGACGATGCTTCTGGAAGACGGCTAAGTAGTACTTCAGCTTTTTTCCGAGGCGCTATAGCTCAACGGGCCGGTCCCACGGGATCGGCCCGTTTTCGTTGACGATTCAGTAGAGTTGTCGGCCCAGCCGTCGATAGCGATTGATCACTTCCGCCGCAGCGGTGCGCAGAATACTGGTGTGCACGGCAATCCCGCGACGAGCGAGCTGCTCGACCCAGTCCCCCGAACGATCCCCCTCGTCGAATCCAGCCGCTTCAGCGTCGGCCTTGGTGGCGCCGCACAACAGAGATGTGACACCCGACCAGGGCACCGCGCCCAGGCACATGGCACACGGCTCACAAGAGGAGATCAGCTCTACGGCACCGAGGGGCGTGTCGGCCAGGCTGGCCTGACCCAGACGCTGCTGGGCCATACTCAAGGCCACGATTTCGGCATGGGCCGACGAGCAGTTGCCGGGTTCTACACGGTTGACGCCAACGGCCAGGACGCGGCCTGAATCAGCCGCCACGACCAGCGCGCCAAACGGGCCGCCGGTATCGTGAACGACGTTTTGTTCTGACAGGCTGATTGCCACACGCATACGCTCTTCCGGGCTGTCCAGGCTCTCAGGCAGGCGCGCGCAAAAATCACCGATCCAGTTCGGCAGATGAATCTGCAGGCTCATGGGCTGAACCAAGCCGGACTGAATCATGCCGCAGACCTCCCCCGCACGGCCTCGAACAAGGCGATGCCGGCGGCTACAGAAACATTGAGGCTCTCCATCGCCCCCGGCATGGGAATGCACAGCAACTGGTCACAGTGCTCGCGCGTGAGGCGGCGCATGCCGCGCTCCTCACCACCAAGCACCAGCGCCAGCGGCCCGGCCAGCGATGTTTGCTGGATAGACGTCTGTGCGGCACCGTCCAGACCGACTCGCCACAGCCCCCGCTCGGCGAGCCGACGCAAACAGCGCGCCAGGTTGGTCACCCGCGCCAGGGGAATGCGCTCAGTCGCGCCCGCGGAAGAGCGACGGGTGACCGGCGTGAGGCCGGCCGAGCGATCTTTCGGCACCACGACGGCATCGGCGCCGGCCGCCGCGGCAGAGCGAATGCATGCACCGAGATTGTGTGGATCGGTAACGCCGTCCAGCACCAGCACGAAGGGCTGGTCCGACTGATCCAGGCATTGATCCAGCCCCTGATCATCCAGTGGCTCGCGCGGCATGAACTCAGCGATCACGCCCTGGTGTCTGACGTTGTCCGACAGGCGGTCCAGCGTGCGACCATCGCAGTTCTGTACAGCGATGCCAGCCTGCTGCAATTGCGTATGCAGTTGCATCAGCCGCCCTTCCCGGGGCTGCATCCAGACCCGCGTCAGGCGCTCCGGGCTGGTCTTCAGCAGCGCTTCGACGGCGTGGATTCCCATCACCTGGTCGCGCTTCATGGCCGCTGACCGCCCTCAACCAGCCGCATATCAATCTTGCGCTCCTCCAGACTGACCGCGGTGATTTCAACCCGAACCCGGTCGGCCAGGCGCAGGCGAACGCCGCGGCGCTTGCCGGTCAGGCTATGGCTGACCGGATCGAACTGGTAGTAATCGTTGGGCATGGCGGTGACGTGCACCAGACCGCTGACGCCATAATCGGGCAGTTCAACGAACAGCCCGAAGCTGGTTACGCCGGTGACGATACCCTCGAAGATGTCGCCCAGGTGGCGCTGCATGAACTGCGCCTTGAGGCGCTCGTCGACATCACGCCCCGCTTCCTCGGCACGCCGCTCGGTCCATGAACAATGCCGACCGAGTTCTTCCATGCGCGCCCCGCCGTAAGGAAACTGGCTGCGCGGCTGCTTCCGGCACAAGTGCTTGATCGCCCGATGGAGCAGCAAATCGGGATAGCGCCGGATGGGCGAGGTGAAGTGAGCGTAGCTGGCCAGGGCCAGGCCAAAATGGCCGAGATTCTCCGGCTGGTACACGGCCAGCGACAGCGATCGCAGCAGCACCGCATTGACAAGATGGCGCACCGGCCGGTCCGCGACCTGGTTCTGGATGGCGGCGAACTGGGCCGGCTCGGGTTGCTCCTTCCAGCGCACGTTCAGGCCCTGGGCGCGCAAAAACTCCTCGAGCGCTTCGAGCTTGTCGGACTGCGGCGGTTCGTGGACCCGATAGAGCATGGGCAGCTGCTGTCCAACGAATTTCGAGGCCTCGACATTGGCCGCAATCATGCACTCCTCGATCAGCCTGTGCGCGTCGTGGCGGGTCGCCAGCCGAATGTCGGCGACCCTGCCCTCGGGGTCAAACTGGAAGTAGACCGCCTGGGAGTCAAAATCCAGCGCGCCCCGGCGATCGCGATGGCGCGACAGGCTGCGGTAGACGGCGTAGAGATGGTCAAGTGTGGCCTGAACATGGGCGAAACGCTCGCGCAATCCGGCGTCGCCGTCCGACACCATACGCTCGACCTGGTCATAGGTCATCCGCGCATGCGAACGCATCACCGCCTCGTAGAAGCGGCTGTTTTTGACCTTGCCCCGTTCGTCGACCTGCATATCGCAGACCAGGCACAGCCGGTCGACTTCGGGGTTGATGGAACACAAGCCGTTGGACAAGGCTTCGGGCAGCATCGGAATGACGCGGTCCGGAAAGTAGACCGAAGTGCCTCGCGTTTGCGCTTCCTCATCCAGCGCGCTGTCGGGCTGCACGTATTCGGCCACGTCGGCGATGGCGACGATCAGCCGGTGACCGCCGTCGGCACGCGGCTCGGCATACACGGCGTCATCGAAATCACGCGCATCGGCGCCGTCAATGGTGAGCAGAGGCAGAGCGCGCAGGTCCTTGCGAGTCGCGGCTATCCGATCATCAATGCGATCGCCGAATGCCGCCGCCGCGGCTACGACCGCTTCCGGAAAGGCTGCCGGCAACTGGTGCGAGTAGACCGCGATATCGGTCGCGATACCCGGCTCGTCGGCCTGACCCAGCACGGCGATGATGTCGCCCACCGGGCCCCGATTGGCCGTTGGTGGCGAATGGATCTGGGCCACGACGATCTGCCCCGGGCTTGCCTGCCCGACCTTGTCGAGCGGGATCAACACATCCTGGGTCAAACGCGGGTCATCCGGCACGACTACCGCCACGCCGCTGTCAATCAGCAGTCGACCGACGATCTGTGAGTGCGCACGCTCGACAACTTCAACGATGCCGCCTTCCTTGCGGCCGCGTCGATCCACGCCGGTCACGGCGGCCAATACCCGGTCTCCGTGCATGATCTGGCGCATCTGTCGCGGCGAGAGATACAAATCGTCACCGCCGGCGTCGGGAATGACGAAACCGAATCCGTCGGGGTGGGCGCTGATGCGTCCGGCGGTCAGATCCATCTCGCTGGCCAGGCCATACGCGGCACGCCGGTTGCGCACCACCTCGCCGCGCTGCACCAGATCAACCAGAATGGGCTTGATGATCTTGTCCGAGCCGGCCTTGTCCAGGCCAAACAGAACCGAGAGTTGCCGACGCGTCAGGGGTCGGTCGGAGTCGGCCAGGGTCTGACGAATGACGTCGGCCGAGATTTCACGCTGTTTATCCA
>SKIE01000181.1 GCA_007116585.1 Wenzhouxiangella sp.
GCCGCCCGCGAACACGGATTCATCTCGCGCCACCAGGTGCTGGAAATCTACGGGCGCTGTCGGGCTTGCGCAGACGCTGACTGACGGACGGGCGCATGTCCCGACGCGAGCGGCTCTATCACCTGCACGACATCCTGCGCCAGCGGCGAACGCCGATCTCCCGCCACGACTTGATGGCTGAGCTGGGCTGCAGCCAGGCCACCCTTTATCGCCTGATCGCCGAGCTGCGCGACCACCTCGGCGCGCCCCTGGAGCAGGACGAAGAGGGCCGTGGCTATTTCTATGATCGCACGCTGGCGGGGCATTTCGAGTTACCTGGCCTGTGGATCAGTCCGGAGGAGCTGCAGGCGCTGCTGATCGCACGCCACGTGCTGGGTACCGTGCAGCCGGGCTTGCTGGAAGGCGAGCTGCAGGGCGTGCAGGAGCGCATCAACCAGTTGCTGGACCGCCAGGGCCTGGATTTCTCCACGCAGCCGGAGCGGATTCATATCCGCAAGGACGCAGGCCGGCCGGTGCCGGGAGATCTGTTCGAGGATGTTCTCCAGGCCCTGTTCCGCCGCCGCCGCTTGGAAATCGAGTATCACGGCCGGCGGCGTGATGATGTCAGTCGACGGATCGTGTCACCACAGCGGCTGACCAGTTACCGTGATCGCTGGTATCTCGACGCCTGGTGTCACCAGGCCGATGGCCTGCGCAGTTTTTCCCTTGAGCGTATCCGACAGCTCGTGGCCCAGGATACGGGCGCGCGTGATGTCGATGATGAGCTGATCCGCGAGCAGCTGGATTCTGCTTTCGGCATCTTTTCCGGATCGGCGGAGCACCGGGCCCGACTGCGTTTCAGTGCCGAGGCGGCGCGCTGGGCTTCGGAGGAAATGTGGCATCCCGAGCAACGCGGCGCCTGGCAGGCCGATGGTCGGTTCGACCTGGAAGTCCCCTTTGGCCAGGATCGCGAACTGCGCATGGAGGTGCTGCGCTATGGCGCCGATGTCGAAGTTCTGGAGCCGGCGTTTCTTCGTGCTCGCGTGGCCGACGCGCTGCGTGCAGCACTCCAGCCCTATACGGTCTGAATGATCGATTCATGGATCTGTCATATTGAGTTGCTGCAATATCGGCTCTGTCAAGCGTGAGGGAAAACCATGGATCGAATTCTGCTGGTCGAGGATGATGATGCCATCCGGGCCATGGTGGTGTTCAACCTGGGTCGGGCCGGTTTTGAGATGATTGAGGCTGAAGACTGCCAGGCAGCGCGAGTCGCGCTGGCCGATCACCAGCCCGATCTCGTGCTGCTGGACTGGATGCTGCCCGACATGAGCGGGCCTGAGTTCGCCCGTTCGCTGCGCCGGGATGAGCTGACCCGGGAGCTGCCGATCATCATGCTGACCGCGCGCAGCATGGAAGACGACAAGATTCGGGGCTTCGACAGCGGTGCTGATGACTACATCACCAAACCGTTTGGCGCTCGCGAGCTGATCGCGCGGATCCGCGCCGTGCTGCGTCGCAGCTCACCAGCCGATGACGACGATGAAGTTCGCGCTGACGGGCTCGTGCTGAATGTGGCCAGTCACCGGGTGTTTGCGGACGATAAACCGATTGATCTAGGCCCCACTGAATACCGGTTGCTCAAGTTCTTCATGTCACACCCTGATCGCGTGTACTCGCGCGCACAACTGCTGGACCAGGTCTGGGGTGGCGGTGTTTACGTTGAAGAACGTACGGTCGATGTGCACATTCTGCGTCTGCGCAAGGCCTTGAAATCTTCGGGCAAGGATCGTTTTGTGCAGACGGTGCGCGGGGCCGGCTACCGGTTTTCGACCAAGACCAGTGACTGATGCGAAAGGCCTGGTTCTCGGAGCTTTACTTCTGTATCGCCCTGGTGCTCGCCGCCCTGGTCGGCGGCTGGATGACCGGCGGCCTGTCGTTCTGGCTTTTGGCAGCCTTGACCGCCCTGCTGGCCCGGCACGGCTGGCAGCTGTACAGGCTCCAGCGCTGGCTGGGCAGCGGGCGACAGCGCAATCCGCCGGAATCATGGGGTATCTGGGGTCAGGTGTTCGACGACTACTTTCGGCTGCAGAAGCGTTACTACAAGCGCAAGAAGCGACTCGGCAAGGTCATCAGGGAGTTTCGTGAGTCGACCGCCGCCATGCCGGACGGGTCGCTGGTGCTTGATGAAGATTGCCGCATGCTCTGGTTCAACGATGCGGCCGCTCGGGACCTGGGGCTCAAGTCAAAGCGTGATCTGGGCCAGCCGCTGGTCAACCTGGTCAGAAGCCCCAGGCTTGCCGAGTACCTGAGGACAGGCGATTTCGACAGCCCGGTGATTGTCCGCTCACCGGTTGATGAAACCCGTAGTCTGTCGGTGCGTTTAATTCCCTACGGCAGCAAACAATACCTGGCGCTGTTTCGGGACGTGACGCGCCTGCTCAGGCTTCAGGCGATGCGGCGTGACTTTGTGGCCAACGCATCGCATGAACTGCGCTCTCCGCTGACGGTGCTGGCCGGCTACCTGGAGGGTCTGGGTGAGGCCACGCCCGGTGAAGTTGCGGCCGAATGGCAACAGCCCATTACTGAAATGCAGCGCCAGTGTCATCGAATGCAAACACTGGTAGAAGACCTTCTGGAGTTGTCGCGACTGGAAACCGAGCAGGGAGAGCATGCCGGTGAGGCGCAAGCTATCGCCGTGCCAGGCATGATTCAGCAAATCATCGACGATGCGGCGCTTCAGGACGGCGCCAGACACCAGCTGGAGATCATGCGGCTTGAACCGCTTCACGTGCTCGGCATGGAGCACGAGTTGCACAGTGCTTTTTCAAACCTCGTCTTGAATGCAATCCGCTATACCCCGGCGGACGGAAAAATACAGGTCCTGTGGTATCGAAACGAGCAGGCTGAGGGCGTGTTTGAGGTGCATGATCAAGGTATCGGTATTGATGCCAAGCACCTGCCTTTCATCACGCAGCGGTTTTACCGGGTCGATAGCGCACGCAGTCGCAGCAAGGGCGGCACCGGGCTGGGTCTGGCCATCGTCAAGCATGTATTGCAGCGTCACGATGCGCGGCTGGACGTGTCATCCGAGCTTGGGAAAGGCAGCGCGTTCAAATGCATCTTTCCGCCCGGTCGGCTGGTTGAGAAGACCAGCCCATCCGAGCGTCAACTGGCCAGTTAGCAACGTCTGTCCTTGGTTGTCATGTTTCCGAAGCCGGTCGGTCATGATCGCATCATGAAGTCTCCCTAATCTTTGAGCTCGGATTCTTTCATCCGGACAGCAAAGGGACACCTCATGAAAAAAGCAATACTTCCGGTTGCCGTCCTGGCAGCTCTGCCTGCGGTTGCGCTGGCTGATATCGCTCTGTACGGCCGGGCTCACGTGTCGGTCGATCTCCTCGACGACGGCGCTGATTACTCCGAAGTTGCGATGTCGAGCAACTCTTCCCGCCTGGGCTTCCGTGCCAGCCGCGAATTCGACGGCATCACCGCGATGATGCAGATTGAGCAGGAAATCGATTATTCGGATTCCGGCACCAACTGGGCCAGCCGGGATACCTTCGCCGGTTTGCGCGGTGATTTTGGAATGTTCCGTCTTGGCAAGTTCGATACGCCATTCAAGCGTGCTCGCGGCCCCGCCAACCTGTTTGGCGATCAGCTCGGCGACATGCGTAACCTGACCCGGGCCGGCAACGCCCGCTTCGATGAGCGCACGCCGAACACCGTGCACTACCAGAGCCCGGATTTCAGCGGGTTCCGCGTGAACGCGGCTTATTCCCTGCACGAGGGACGCGACAACCGCGGCCTCGACGACGAAGCGTTCAGCTTGTCGCTGACCTACTCCGAAGGCCCGCTGGATCTGGCGGCAGCGTATGAGAACTTCGCCGATGACGCCAGCCGCGGCGGTCGTGATGCTTTCCGCTTTGCCGTCGGCTACAAGATCGACGCCCTGACGCTGGTTGGCTTTTTCCAGACCGCAGATCACAACGACGATGCCTTTGACAGCGATGTATTCGGGATTGGTGCGTCCTACCAGATCAGCGAAAAGACGCTGCTCAAGGGCCACTACCTGGCCCGGTCGGCTGACGCCGAGGACGCTGATTCCGACTTGCTGGCTATTGGGTTGGAGTATCGCATCGCCAGCCCGCTGCGAATCTACATGAACTTCGCCAGCGTTGCCAACGACGATAACGCCAACCTCACGCCCTGGGCACAAGCACGAACCACCGGGCAGCCCGGTTCATTCGGCAACAACGCCAGCGGCTTCTCGCTGGGTTTGCGCTACGACTTTTGATGTGGTGGTCGCCGGGCCGTTCGGCGATCCGGCGTCACTCTGATGTCATAAACGCGATTTAGATTGACCCTTCCAACTGATCAGGAGATCAATATGCTCAAGAAATTGCTCACCGCCGGTGCTATCAGCGCTACCTTGGCCACAAATTGCGCCTTCGCCCAGGTTGAAGTCGACCCCAACCTGCCTGAATACACCCCGGTTTCGGGTATCTCCGGCAACCTGTCGTCGATTGGTTCGGATACGCTCAACAACCTCATGACTTTGTGGGCCGAAGAGTTCCAGAGCATTTACCCGAACGTGAATATCCAGATTCAGGGTGCCGGCACTTCGACGGCGCCGCCGGCCATGGCCGAGGGTACGGCCAACTTCGGCCCGATGAGCCGCATGCCGCGCGAAAGCGAGCAGCAGGCGTTCGAAGAGCGGCACGGGTACCCGATGACGGTGATGGGCGTCGGTATCGATACCATCGCGGTCTATGTCAACCGCGACAACCCGATCGAGGGGCTGACCATCGAGCAGGTGGACGCCATTTTCTCCAGCACCCGTCGCTGCGGCGGTGCCGAGGACATTAACCGCTGGGGTCAGGTTGGTCTGGAAGGGGCATGGGCCAACCGCGACATCACCCTGTACTCGCGCAATGCCGTTTCCGGCACCTACGGTTATTTCCGTCAGCACGCCCTGTGCGACGGCGACTTCAAGGATTCCATCAACGAGCAGCCCGGGTCGTCTTCCGTCGTTCAGGGTGTGGCCGAGTCGATCAATGGCATCGGCTATTCGGGTATTGGCTATGCCACCTCCGGGGTCCGTGCCATCGCCGTCGGCAATCCGCCGGTACCGCCCAGCGGGGAAACCGCCGCGGATGGCTCGTATCCGCTCGCTCGCTTCCTTTACATTGCGGTCAACAAGCACCCCAACCGTCCGCTGCCGCCGCTGGAGCGTGAATTTGCCCGCATGATCCTGTCCAGGCAGGGCCAGGAAGTGGTCGTTCGCGACGGCTACATCCCGTTGCCGGCCACGGTTGCCGCACGCTTCCGCGCCGAGTTGGGGATCGACGACTAATTCTGCCCGGACTCTCTCCAAGAGCTGGAGCTTGCACCCCGCCAGCCTGGCGGGGTGTCTTTTTGGAGTCCGTGGCCACATTGTCATCAAACTGCAAAAATTTCTTCATAAGCTGCCGCGCTGAAGCTTTCCTTCGGCGCCGAACGTGAGAGATCAAGGACAGATGTCAGCGACCGCCAATTCCCAATCAGGCTCTGCTACCTCGGCGCGAGATCTGCTGCCGACCGGCGAGCAGCGCAGGAAGCTGCGGCGGATTCGCCACGGTAAGGATCTGACCACGCGGGCGGTTGTCTCAGCCGCCGGGTACGGCGTCGTGATCTCGCTGGCGCTGATCTTCATCTTCCTGTTCATCGAGGTCATCCCTCTGCTGCGTGGGGCCAGCATGGGCGATCCGGTCTCTTACGCGGTGCCGGGCAGCGATGCCGATACCATGTACCTGGCCAGCGAGCGCTATCAGGAAGCCGCGGTGCGCTTTGCGCGGGACGGTACGGTGTCTTTTTTCGATCCCACCGATGGGCGTGCGCTGCTGCAGCGCGTGATCGACTTTCAGGGCGGCTCGGTGTCCAGTTTCGGCAGCGGGGAGCCGCGAACCGGGCTGGTGGCCTTTGGCTTGTCTGATGGCCGCGCGGCGGTCATCCAGCACGAGTATGAGCTGTCGTTTCCCGATGATGTGCGCCTGGTGACGCCCAAACTGACCCTGCCGCTGGATGACGAAGTGGTGGTCATCGATGAGCAGGGCCAGCCACTGGACGTCATCGCGATTCAGCAGGGTGGGACCGGCATCGGGATCGCTGCGTCCACGCGTGACGGTCGTTTGCTGCTGACCCGCTATGCCAGTCGGCGTTCCTTTCTGACCGGTGAGACCGAATTCGTCCAGTCGAGTTATGAACTGCCGCGCCCGCCGGCGGCACCGACCCGGATCCTGCTAGATATCACCATGCGCATTCTGCTGGTGGGCGATGCGCAGGGTTTTCTGCACTACTACGACATTTCCCAGCCGGCTGAGGCACGGCTCCTCGACAGCCGGCGGGTGCTGGACAGCGCCGGGGCGAGCGTAACGGCCATGGAGTATCTGCTTGGCACCGTCTCGGTGATTGTCGGTGGTTCTGACGGAAGCGTGGCGCAGTATTTTTTAGTACGTGACGAGAACAATATCGGCCGGATTACCCAGATCCGCAAATTCAGGGAACACGAAGGCGCCATCACCTCCATCTTCCCCGAGTTCAGCCGCAAGGGTTTTGTAGTTGGTGATGCAAGCGGCGGCCTGGGCTTGCACTATGGCACATCGGCCAGCACCCTGTTTATCAAGCGAGTGTCTGATAATCCGATCACTAACGCCTCGGTCGCGCCGCGCAACAATGCCCTGATGTGGACAGACGGTACGCGGCAGGTGCACTATGCCTCTCTCTGGAACCGGCACCCGGAATCTTCACTGACTGCGCTGTGGAACCGGGTTTGGTACGAAGGACGGTCGCAGCCGGATTTTGTCTGGCAGTCATCGTCGGCCACCGACGAGTTCGAGCCCAAGTTTTCGCTGGTGCCGCTGTCGGTTGGCACGCTCAAGGCGGCCTTTTACGCCATGCTGTTCGCCATGCCGCTGGCGATCTTCGGTGCGATCTACACGGCCTATTTCATGAGCCCGAAAATGCGCGGCCTTGTCAAGCCGACGATCGAGGTCATGGAGGCCCTGCCGACCGTGATCCTGGGCTTTCTGGCCGGGCTCTGGCTGGCGCCGTTCGTGGAAAGCCACCTGCCGGCTACCTTCAGCATCCTGCTCCTGTTGCCCGTGTTCATGCTGGCGTTTGCCTGGCTGTGGAGCCTGGCGCCCAAGGCGGTTCGGTTCCTGGTGCCGCCGGGCTGGGAGGCGGCCCTGCTGATCCCGGTGATTCTGCTGACCGGCTGGCTGTGCGTCAGCCTGAGCCCGGTGATCGAGGTGTGGTTTTTCGATGGTTCCATGCGCCAGTGGTTTACTGAGGTCGGCATTACCTACGATCAGCGCAACGCGCTGGTGGTCGGTATCGCCATGGGTTTCGCCGTCATTCCGACGATTTTTTCGATCGCCGAGGACGCGGTGTTCAATGTGCCAAAACATCTCACTCAGGGCTCCCTGGCGCTGGGGGCCACGCCTTGGCAGACGGTGATCGGGGTGGTCCTGCTTACCGCCAGCCCGGGTATCTTCTCGGCGGTGATGATCGGTTTCGGCCGTGCCGTGGGCGAGACCATGATCGTGCTCATGGCCACAGGCAACTCGCCGGTGGTCAACTTCAATATCTTTGAAGGCATGCGCACGCTGTCGGCCAACATCGCCGTGGAAATGCCGGAGGCCGCCGTTGGTGGCACCCACTACCGGCTGCTGTTCCTGGCCGCGCTGGTGCTGTTCGGTTTCACCTTCGTGCTCAATACCATTGCCGAAGTCGTGCGCCAGCGCCTGCGGGCGAAATACTCATCGCTGTAAGGGAGCGAAGCGGATGCGTCAATGGTTCAAGAGCGGGGATCCCTGGATCTGGCTGATCGGTGGCGCAGTCAGCATCAGCCTGATCATGGTTATCGGTCTGCTGCTGCTGATAGGCGTGCGCGGCCTGGGCCATTTCTGGCAGCCGCCCATCGTGGAGACCACGTTTCATGACGAGGGCCAGGAAATCGTGGTCCTGGGCACCATCCGATCGTCAGAAACCGTCACCGCGCAGGCCGTGCGCGAGGCCGGCTTTGATGTCCCGGCGGAACAGGATCTGGTCAATCGCTACCTGTTTCATCTCGGCAATCGCGATCTGACAGGTCGTGATTTCCAGTGGTTCGTCGGCGATTTTCTCGAGGAGTTTCGCTATCCCGAGGACGCCATCATGCTGGAGCGTCGGGAGTGGGGCAATTTCTTCGGCTACCTGGTGGCGATCCGGCAGGATGATGAGATCATCGCCGAGGGCAAGGAGGCTTTCGCCGTGCTGCCCGAGCGCCTCGCGCGCAGCAACAAGTTGGTCGCAGACACCATCCGCCTGGAGCGATATGACATCGGCCGGATCAATTTCGCGATCGAGCGCGAACGTCTGGGGCAGCGCCGCATCGAACTGGATGACAGTCTGAGCGGCGAGGAACAGGCTGAGCTAATCGCGGCCAGCGAGGCCGAGGTGGCGCGGCTGAACGCCGAGTACGACGTTTTGTTCCAAGAACTGGAGCAGTTGCGCGCCAGTGCCAGACGTGACAGCCTGATCGCCCGGACCAGCGATGGCCGGGAAGTGACGATCAACCTGGGCGACGTGGTGCGCGCGACCCGGGCCAACACCATGAGCGTGTCTGACAAGATGCGCGAGTACGGGGCCCGCTTCTGGGATTTCATGAGCGGCTATCCGCGTGAGGCCAATACCGAGGGCGGTATCTTCCCGGCCATTTTCGGCACCGTGATGATGGTCTTCATTATGTCCATCGTGGTGACACCCTTCGGTGTCCTGGCCGCCATTTACCTGCGCGAGTACGCCAAGCAGGGGCCGGTTACCCGGATCGTTCGGATCTCGGTCAATAACCTGGCCGGTGTGCCGTCGATCGTTTTCGGCGTTTTCGGGCTGGGGTTTTTCATCTATTTCCTCGGCGGCAACATCGATCAGTTGTTCTTTCCCGAGCGCCTTCCGGCTCCAACCTTCGGTTCGCCGGGCCTGATCTGGGCCTCGCTGACCCTGGCCTTGCTGACCCTGCCGGTGGTGATCGTCTCGACCGAGGAGGGTCTGACCCGGATTCCAAAGGCCATGCGCGAGGGCTCGCTGGCGCTGGGCGCGACCAAGGCCGAGACGTTGTGGAAGGTGATCGTGCCGGTCAGCACACCGGCCATGATGACCGGGCTGATTCTGGCCGTGGCAAGAGCGGCCGGGGAAGTGGCGCCGCTGATGCTGGTCGGGGTGGTCAAGCTTGCTCCCAACCTGCCGGTGGATGGGCAGTTCCCGTTCGTTCATCTGGAGCGACGCATCATGCATCTTGGCTTCCACATTTATGATGTCGGTTTCCAGAGCCCCAATGCAGAGGCGGCGCGGCCGCTGGTCTATGCCACGGCTCTTATCCTGGTCCTGCTGATCCTGGTCCTGAATCTGACCGCGATCGCCGTGCGCAACCGCCTGCGCGAGAAATACAAGAGCGAGAGCGACTAACCGTTGATCGAGGCATCTCATGAATGAATCCAACCAACCCAGTGCGCCCGGCGTTGCCGCGGGTATTCGAAATGCCCAGTCACGCAAGCGGCTGAGCCTGCGCAACGAGGAAGTGTCCATGCAGGTGCGTGACCTGAGCCTGTTCTACGGCAATGACCAGGCTTTGAAAAACATCAGTATGGACATCCCGCGCCGGCGCGTTACTGCCTTCATCGGGCCGTCTGGTTGTGGCAAGTCCACCCTGCTGCGCTGTTTTAACCGCATGAATGACCTGATCGATATCTGCCGCATCGAGGGCGAAATCCGGATTGATGACGAAGACATCTATCATCCGGCGGTGGACGTGCCCGAGCTTCGGCGCAAGGTCGGCATGGTATTCCAGAAGCCCAACCCGTTCCCGAAGTCGATTTACGAAAACATAGCCTATGGTTTGCGGTTGCAGGGCGTGAAGAACCGGCGCAAACTCGATGAAGTCGTGGAGAATTCCTTGAAGCGCGCGGCCTTGTGGGAGGAGGTTAAGGATCGTCTGGATGACAACGCGTTTGGTCTGTCCGGCGGTCAGCAGCAGCGTCTGGTCATTGCCCGCGCTATTGCCATCGAACCCGAAGTGATTCTGCTTGACGAGCCCTGCTCGGCGCTGGATCCGATCTCGACGGCGAAGGTGGAAGAACTGATCATTGATCTCAAGGAAAGCTATACGATTGTCATCGTGACGCACAATATGCAGCAGGCTGCCCGTGTTTCTGATTTCACCGCCTACATGTATCTGGGCGAGTTGGTCGAGTACGATGACACAGCCAAGTTGTTCACCAATCCGGCAAAAAAAGCGACTGAGGATTACATCACCGGCCGTTATGGTTGATGGTCCAGTGAACCTGAAGATGCCCTTATCGAGGCTTGCCAGCCAGCGGAGGCTGCAATGATAGAAAAGTTTTTTGATCAGCACATTTCACGCCAGTTCAATCAGGAGCTGGAAAACCTGCGGCGCGACGTCATGAGCATGGGCGGTATGGCCGAGGAAATGGTGGCGAATGCCCTGGTCGCACTGCTGGAAGGCGATGTTGAACAGGCCGAGGCCGTGATTGCGGCAGACGACCGGGTCAACGATATGGAGAAACAGATTGACGAGGCCGCCATGGAAATCCTCGCCCGGCGTCAGCCGACCGCCAGTGACCTGAGACTGGTCATGGCGATTGTGAAAACGGTTAATGATCTGGAGCGGGTTGGCGACGAAGCAGAAAAAATTGCGCGCCTGGCCATTCTGCTGGCCGATGTTGACCGGCCGCGCAATAACTATCACGAACTGGAAAATATGGCTGGCCTTGTCCGCAACATGCTGCGGGACGCCCTGGACGGTTTTGCCCGCATGGTGCCCGAGGTCGCTGTCACCCTGTTTCGGGTCGATGAGAAGGTCGACGACGAGTACGAGGCGATCCTGCGTCAGTATTACACCTACATTGCCGAAGAGCCGCGCAGCACCAGTCGGGTAATAAATGCAATCTGGATTGCTCGCTCCTTGGAACGGGTCGGTGATCATGCCAAGAACATCGGTGAGCATGTCTATTATCTGGTGGAGGGCAAGGACCTGCGCCATCTCCCGACCGACGAGAAGGAACGTACCATCCTGGACAAATCCGGCGATTGAAAGTGCCGCATGGGCAGTGCAGTGCATGGGTCAAAGCAGGAAGCTGGCAGTAACCATGACCGCGCTTAACAGTCCAGCGCTCATGCCCGTCAGCGCGAGCAATTCCACGCTCACCCGACCCAGCACTTCTAGCGTTTGCTGCAGCCTGATGTGGCGCCTCGGGGCGCGATAACTTGCCTGGGCCATGGGGCCTCTCCGTGATGAAAACAGTCGTCATCACGAAGGAGACCATGAGTCCTTCTCAAAACATGAGAATCCGCCGCTCGCCCGTGCTTCAGGCCGCTTGTTCCACTGATTTCAGCGGGCCGTTGAGCAGTGCATCGCGGGTAGCGTCGACGATCAGATCCACCTCGGCACTGGTGATCCCGAACGGCGGGGTATAGCGCAGGGAGTTCTCGCCGCCGTGGATCACGTTGATACCGTGCATGCGCAGGTACTCTTCGGTTGATCCGGCGCCATAGGCCTTGTAGCGAGTGCTGTCGAGTTCCACGGAGAACAGCAGGCCGGTGCCCTGAACCCGGATGATGCGTCCACCGAGCTCGTCTTTCATGCGGGCAAACTTTTCCAGGAACTCGTGGCCGCGGGCCACGATGTTTTCGCGCAATTCCGGCGTGACCATGTTGAGAACCGTCACGCCAACGTCAAGCGCCCGTGGATTGGCAGTCATGGTGTTGCCGTAAATGCCCTTCCGATACAACGTTGCGGCGCGCTCGTTCATGGCCAGCACCGACAGCGGATACTGGCCTGCATTGAGTGCCTTGGAGTAGGTTTCCAGATCCGGCCCCGGCAGGCCTTCAAAGCCCGGATAGTCGACCAGAGACAGCGCCCCGGTGGCGCGCAAGCCGGCCTGGATGGAGTCCATCAGCAGCAGGGTGCCGTGCGCTTCGCTGAGCTCACGGGCCGCGGCGTAGAACTCAGGCTCCAGCGCCATGCCCGGATTGCCTTCGCCCATGACCGGCTCCATGAACACGGCTTCAAAAAACACGCCGTCGTCATCGGCCTGCCGAAAGGCCGCACGCAGATCCTCGACATGGTTCGGCCGCACCGTCGTCAGGCTGTCGTCATCGCGGAAAGAGGCCAGGTGACGGGCGTATCCGGAGCGGCTGGAGTCAGAATATCGCGCCGGCAGTTCGGTGCGGCCATGAAAGCCGCCGGTCAGCGACAGGCGACGGATTTGGTAGCCGGCTTTGGGTCCGCCGGGGTCGGTCATCTGCTTGGCGTTGACGTCGGCGATGCGACCGGCCACGGTGACCGACTCGGAGCCAGAGTTCATGCACAGGAAGCGGTCAAACGGACACCCGTCGGGTCGGCGATGGCCGATCTCGCGGCGCAGCGTTTCGATCAGGCGAAGATGACTGAAGCTGGGAGTCATGACATTGGCCATGACGTGCGGCTGGTTCATGGCCTGGATCACGTTTTCTGGTGCATGGCCGAAACCGAGCATGCCGTAGCCGCCAGAGTCGTGCAGCACTGCCCCTTTGGCCGTCACGATCCACGGCCCGCGTCCGGCCAGCGCAACGTAGGGTTTGACCGCATCGTCTGCATAGAAATTGACCAGGCCGGACTGCAGCGCATCGCGCTGATCGGCCTCGTCGGCCTTGATCAGCTCCGGGTAGGCCGACTGCCAGCACTGAACGACCCCCAACGCGTCTTCAACAGCCTGTTCCAGGCGCGAATCCAGACTCGCAAACTGGTCGATAACCTCGTCGGCGAGGCCGCGGGTCAAGGGCTTGCCGCCAATCGAGCGCAGCGTCTGAAGTTTGTCGAGGATCGCCATGGCAGGTCTCCCGAAGATCGTTGTTGGAATATCGGCATTCTAACAAGAGGCTGCCTGCGGGACTTGGCAGTGGAGGGGCGGGCGGGACAGCTGCCAGGCTGACCTCCTTCAGTTCGACGTCTGGGAGCCTGCGCGGCAGAAGCCGTCCGGGCTGCAACGGCGCCCTCGCCATCGAGTGCGCCTATCGTCGAGCTTACATAGAGCGACTATGCGCGCTCTCCGATAAACACACTCAATGGCGATTGCATCCGTTTCGCCTCGAACGTTTCTACCGCGCAGGCTCCTAGCGAGGCCTTCAGGAGATCAGCCTGGCAACTGCCCGGTGCTTTGGCCCTTGTTGTGCTGCTGCAGCGCCCAGGCGACGTGCTCGCGGACCAGAGCCGAAGGGTGGTCTGCCCGCGCCTGGAGCGTGGCGATCACGGCAGTTGTGGTGGGGGCATTGCCCAGGGCCACCGCAATATTTCTCAGCCAGCGCTCGTGGCCGATGCGGCGGATGGCGGTGCCTTCGGTTCGGGCCAGGAAAGTCGCCTCGTCCCAGCCGAACAGGTCGACCAGATCACCGGCGTCGAGATCCTTGCGCGGTTGGAAATCATCTTCGCCGCTGAACCGGGCGTAGCGGTTCCACGGGCAGACCATCTGGCAGTCGTCGCAGCCGTAGATCCGGTTGCCCATGGCGGCTCTGAACTCGACCGGAATTGATCCCTTCAATTCGATGGTCAGGTAGGAAATGCAGCGCCGTGCGTCCAGCTGGTATGGGGCGATGATGGCCTGAGTAGGGCAGATATCGATGCAGCGCCGGCACGAGCCGCAGTGATCGCGAACCGGCTCATCCGGCGGCAGGGTCAGATCGGTGTAGATCTCGCCCAGGAAAAACCATGATCCAGCGTGACGGTTGAGCAGATTGGTGTGCTTGCCGATCCAGCCCAGGCCGGCCTTCTCGGCCAGCGGTTTTTCCAGCACGGGTGCTGAGTCGGTAAAAACACGATATCCGAACGGTCCAACGGCTTGTTCAATGCGCTGGGCCAGTTTTTTGAGCCGGCCGCGCATCACCTTGTGATAGTCACGCCCAACCGCATAGCGCGAAATGCAGGCCTTGTCAGGCTGCTTGATCAATGTCTCCACTGGGGTGGCGCCTGGCGGCAGATAGTCCATGCGCGCCACAATCACTGAACATGTTCCGGGGCGCAGAAGTTCGGGTCGCGAGCGTTTGCGCCCGTGCGCGGCCATCCAGTCCATTTCGCCATGATGATCGGCCGCCAGCCAGGCGTCGAGACGGGCTTCGTAATCAGCCAGGTCAGTATCGGCGATACCAATCTGGTCGAAACCCAATTGACGCCCCCAGTTGCGGATGTCGTCGACCAGGTCGCGGGACAGGCCGGCAATGTCTCCGGATGCGGTAGCTCGCTGCATGAATGCAGTATATCTGGCTCCTGCTGAAGACTAGACCGGGCCGCAATGAACGGCAATTCGGACTTCTTCCATGCGCGGGTCACTCAGTGTTTCAAGCATCGAAGTCTGGCCCAGCCGACCGATGAACGTGGCCTGATGGCCATCCGGATGCACGCGAATGCCAGGGAGCAGGTCATCCGCGCCGGCGCGTTGAGGCGGCTGGTCCATGGGGCGGGCGATCATGGCCGGGTCGGAAGGTGTCAGCCGGTGCAGCGTGTAGGTCCACATCTCGTCACCTTCGGGTAAGGTGAGCGTGATCACTTCCTGCTCATGAGCTGCGGCGGACCAGCTTTCTTCATGCGGGAGAATGCTGCGCTGAAACTGCAGGCTGGCGCTGCCCTGTTCCATCTCGAACCGGGGCCAGGCCGCGAAGCCGTGCGCCTCCCATGTCTGATCAGCTGTCGGCGGTTCCAGGCTGGCGCTGCAGTCCGAGAACATCGCTGCTTCGAGTATCTGGCCGCGAAATTCAAGCCTGGCCCGTCCAGGGGCGGGCATGGCCAGGTTATGCACTGAGTCGCTGAACAGGCTGAAAGGCTGAGCGGCCTGGGGTGTGTTGGATTGCGCAGCAGAGCCGTCATCGGCCGAACTGCAGCCGAGCAGTGTGGCGGCGGTTAGCAATGCCAGTGATCGCGTTACTTGCATGTCGTGTTTTTCCGGATGTCGTGAACGGTGATATTGCTCATTACGAAGTCTGCGCTGAAAGACGGCCATCGGGACGCAGTGACGTCATCGGACCCTATAATTCGTGGTCATGGAAGTTCGTCACCGACTATATCGAGCCGAGCAGGTTCGCACGCTTGACCAACTCGCAATCGAGCGTCACGGCATTGCCGGTTATGCACTGATGGAACGGGCAGGCACGGAGGCTTTTGCGGTGCTGCGGGCGCGCTGGCCGGAGGCGCGATGCATCACGGTATGCTGCGGCGGCGGCAATAACGGCGGCGACGGTTACGTGGTCGCGCGCCTGGCCCGCGAGGCCGGCCTGGACGTACAGTTGTTCGCGCTGAAAGATCCGGCCGCGCTGACCGGCGATGCGGCGAGGGCAGCAGAAGATTGGCAGGCGGGCGGCGAGCGCCCCGCAGAGCCTGGCGCGTCTCTGGTCGGTGAGGTGATTATTGACGCCATGCTCGGCACCGGCCTGGATCGCCCGCCGGCCGGCGCTTATGCCGAGATGATCAAGCAGATCAACGACAGTGGTCTTCCGGTGCTGGCCGTGGATGTGCCGTCCGGGCTGTCCGCTGATACCGGCATGCCGCTGCATCCCACCGTGCAGGCCAGTGTGACCACGACCTTTATCGGCAACAAGCGCGGCCTGTATACCGGCGAGGCGGGCCGCTGGTGCGGACAGCGACTGTATTTCGATCTGGACACACCCGCCGCCATTCACGACGAAGTCCAAGCCGACGCCTTTTTGCTGGACACCGATCGATTGCCTGCCTGGTTGCCGCCGCGTGCGCCCGACCAGCACAAGGGGCAACTGGGCCACGTGCTGGTGGTTGGCGGGGATACCGGTATGGCGGGCGCTGCAGTTCTCGCCGGGCAGTCTGCGCTGCGCACCGGTTCCGGTCTCGTTTCACTGGCCACTCGAGCGGGCCATGACAGCGCCGCGCTGGCGGTGCAACCTGAGTTGATGGCGCACGCCGTGGCGTTAGCGGATGCGCTGGACGCGCTGGTTGCTCGCGCTGATGTGATTGCGCTCGGCCCCGGCCTGGGGCGCAGCGATTGGTCAAGGGCGCTGTGGCAGCAGGTGCTGGCTGCCGGGCGGCCGCTGGTGATTGATGCCGACGGCTTGAACCTGCTCGCCGAAGTACAGAATGCCAGCACTGTGAGCAATGCGGTCCTGACACCGCATCCGGGCGAGGCCGCACGTTTGCTGGACTGCCGCGTGACCGAGATTCAGCACGACCGCTTCGCCGCCGTGCGCGAGCTTTGCGACCGTTACCGGTCTGTGGTTGTGTTGAAAGGTCACGGGACCCTGGTCGCTGCACCCGTTCATACGGTGGCAGTATGCCCCTACGGCAACCCCGCGATGGCCTCGGCCGGCATGGGTGACGCGCTGACTGGCATTATCGCCAGCTTGATTGGGCAGGGGCTGAGCGCCTTCGACGCTGCATGTGGCGGGGTGCTAGTGCATGCCCTGGCGGGTGATGCGGCGGCGGCCGGGCGTCGCCAGATTCTGGCCTCCGATCTGATTGATCATCTGGCCGAGGTGCTGCCGGCATGAGTGAAGCCTTCATTCTCCCGACCGAGCAGGACATGCTGGATTTTGGCGTGCCGCTGGCGGCTCGTTTGGCGGACGGCGGGGTGGTGTATCTGTCCGGCGATCTTGGCGTGGGCAAGACCACGCTGGTGCGCGGCCTGCTCCGGGCGATGGGCCACAGCGGCAGCGTCAAAAGCCCCAGCTATGGCCTGGTTGAAAGCTATGACCTGGCCGGTCTGAATGTGCACCATCTGGATCTCTATCGCCTGGGTGATGCCGAAGAGATCGAATATCTGGGCGTTGCTGATTTGATGGATGGCAACAGCCTGTTGCTGGTCGAGTGGGCCGAGAAAGGCCGCGGCTATTTGCCGCCGGCCACGCTGTTTATCCACATCGAAGACCTGCCCGACCAGAGCCGGCGGCTGGTGATGGGCCACGGCCTGAGCTGATGCGGAGCCGGTCGGACCTGCTCTACCTGGCCTATGGCTCGAACCTGCATCCGCTGCGTCTGCAAGAGCGGGTGCCGTCGGCCGGTCTGATGGACGTCGTTCGTTTGAGCGGTCAGCGGCTGATGTTTCACAAGATCAGCCCGGATGGCTCCAGCAAGTGTGATCTGGTCGAGAGCGGCCGCCGCCATATGGCTTTCGGCGCGCTCTATCGCATGTCGCCTGAGGATTTGCCCGCGCTGGATGCGGTCGAGGGGCGGGGCTCAGGCTATGACCGGACGCTCATCGAGCTGCCGTTTCTTGGGCGCTGGCTGCGGGCGTTCACTTATCGCGCGTCGGGTACACATGTGCATCCCACACTGCGGCCGTTTGCCTGGTATCGCGACCTGGTGCTGGCCGGGGCCGAGTTTCTGGGCCTGCCTCAGACTTACCGGCGACGGCTGGTCGAGGTGGCGACGCAAGCCGACCCTGATCCGGTGCGTGATGCCGAGCACTCGGCTTTGCTGGCCCGTATCCGACGCTATCCGTCGCGTGAATCCCTGTCAACAGCACGCAGCGGTGATAGCGTAGCGATTGCCATAAACGAAGCCGCGGGCCGCACTCGCCCTGGCAAAAACGCTGATTCGAGACGACGACCATGAAAATTTTTGTCCGCCTGCTTGCGCTTGCCGCGCTGCTCAGTTTGTTGCTGCTACTGATCGCTGGTCCGGGAACGCGACTGGA
>SKIE01000039.1 GCA_007116585.1 Wenzhouxiangella sp.
CCCGCTCCAGAATCAGGAGTTGTACGCTGCGAAACAGGGCCCAGGCAATCGCACCTGCCAGCATGGGCGATACGATCCAGCTCATGGCGATGCGGCCCACCATCGGCCACTGCACGGCATGGACCCCGATGCCGATGGCAGCAAAGCCGACCACGGCACCGATGATGGTGTGTGTGGTGGATACCGGCCAGCCGAAGCGTGAGGCGATCAGCAGCCACATGCCGGCCGCCAGCAGCGCAGAGAGCATGCCGAATACCAGCAGCTCCGGTTGGCCTGAGAGCAGGGATGAGTCAACAATGCCCCGTCGGATGGTGCTGGTCACGCCGCCGCCAGCCAGCACGGCGCCGGCAAACTCGAACACTGCGGCAATCAGAATGGCCTGCTTGATGGTAATGGCCTTGGAGCCAACCGATGGCGCCATGGCGTTGGCGACATCGTTGGCGCCGATGCCCCAGGCCATGAACAAGCCGAAAAAAGCGGCCAGCGCAATAAACAGGATTGCCAGTTCCATCAGCCCGAGCCTCCTTCCCGACGCAGCCGCTGGTCTTTAGCGGGCAATCATCAGGTGCAGGCGCGAGCCCACTCGCTGGGCAATGTTGCCCAGATCGCCGGTCAGATCGAAGATCCTGTAGAGAAACATAACGTCGACTGGTCCCAACTGATCCTCGATCCGGAACAATTGCGCTCGTGCTTCGATTTGCAGTGCATCGCTGTCGTCTTCGATATCGCTGAGCTCATCGGTCATGGCGACAACATGCTCCGCGCCCGCGCCACGAAAGCCGGAATTGAATAGATCGTCCAGTTCCTGGACCGAGCGTCGGGCCTGCTCTACGGCGTCAATACTGCGGTGAAGCAGGGCCATGTAGCTGGACTGGATTGGATCCGGTACGGCAAGGCGACGGCCAATGATCAGACCGGAAATGTCTTTGCTGCGGTTTGCGATCCGATCCTGGCGGGAGATCATTTCCAGCACGTCGGATCGATTCACCGGCATTAACAGGCTGCGCGGCAACCCCAGGCGAAACTCGCGCTTGAGGGTGTCGGCGGCGTCTTCAAGCAGGACGATTTTTTCACGCTGCTGAGCCGCCTTGCCCCAGTCACCGGCAAAAGTCGCCTTGAAGAACTTGGGCAGCTTGCGCGTGCATTTGGCGACTTTGGTGAAGTGCTTCTGCAGCGGCTCAACCGGCGAGCGGCCAAAAATGCGTGATATGTGGCTGTTGGGGTTCAAGGCCGACGCGGAGGGTCAAAACACGCCGTAGTGTAACAAAAATGTCACACTGCGCGACCTCGCAGCAGGTCTCGGATCCCGGAAACGCCCGGGATAGCGGCTCCGGGGAGCGCCTCTAAAGAACTTACAGACGCTCTGAGATCGTGATCCTGGTGCCGGGCTCGTCGAGAATGGATACCGCGCCGCTGGAGCCCTGCAGATCACCGCTTTGCGGACTGACGTCGCCGGTCATGGACACCCGCGCGACAACAATGATCTCCGGGAATGCGGACAGGTTCATACCCTCGACCATGGCATCGTTGTCGCTCAGGCCGAACCGGGCCGGGAGATCAGCGACCGTCATCCGGCGAACGGCCAGCGGGGTCGGCGGTCCGCTCGCTGCGCGGGCCACGACAAAGACCGTTTCGCTGCCGCTCAATCCGTTGACCAGCTCAGGCTCGATGTCCACCTCCACACGGAAGCTGGGGGCAGTCTCCGCGACAGCAGGTGGTTCGGGCTGAGGTTCCGGTGCCTGGGCCTGCATCGGCGGGTGCCCCGGCGGTAGCGCAGCGTCGGGGTCGACGGGGCCCGGCCGGGGCTGAGGAGAGCCGCTGGTCGGATGATCCGGCGGCGGCTGCGCGCCGGGTGTCAGCGGCCCCGCCATACGCGGTTGACGCTGCTCCTGTCCTTCCATTGGCGGATGTCCGGGCGGGAGCGTGTCCTGACCGGGGCGCAGCGGTGGCGCGGAGCGCGGCGTGGGGATCTCGCCGGGGTCTTGTCCGAGTTCCATTCGGGCCTGGGCAATCTGACCTCGAATCGAGTTGTACACCGATGAGCCCGGGTCCAGCTGGGGCAACAGCTGCTCCCACCAGGCAATCGCGAGGCCATGGTTACCGGCCTGGGAGGCGCTGATGCCCATCAGCCACATGGCTTTCTGATGGTTTTCATCGACGCTGAGCGCGTCAGTCAGCAACTGCTGCACTTCGCTGGCCGGTCCGGATGGCCGGCCCATGAACATCAGGGTCTCGGCCAGTTCGACCTTGACGAAAGGATTGCGGTCATCCACGTACAGCGCGCGACGGAAGGCATGGGCGGCGGCGCCGAATTCCTGCATGTTCTTGTAGGCAACGGCCATTCGTGTCCACTGTTCCGGGTCGTCAGGGTTGCGGGCAATACTGTTGGAGATGCCAATCAATTCATTGCGCAACTGGGTGACCGGCGCGTTAACCGGGGTCAGACCGTCTGGCTCACCGACCGTGTTGTAGAAGAAGATGGTTCCGATCGGCACAATCAGCGCCAGCACCGCGATCAGGCCCAGCCCCACTTTTCGCTGGCCGCCCATGCCGTCCAGGCGAGCGCGCAGCGCCTTGCGTTGCTTGGCGTAGTCAGCGGGGTCCAGTTCATCGATCAGGTCGTCGAGAGCTTCGATCTGTCGCTGGACGCGGGCTTGCTCCGGATTGGAACTGCGCAGCAGCGGCAGCAGCACGAACAGAACGGCCAGAATGACCGCCCCGGCGGCAACGATAAGGAAAGTGGGTGTCATTGGAGAGCCTGGCGCCTTTTGTTAATAATGACGAATGCAGTGATTACACCAATCAGCATCAGCACGATCGGTCCGATCCAGAGCAGCAAGGTGTGACTGGTCAACGGTGGACGGTACAGTACGAAGTTCCCGTAGCGGTCGACCATGAACTGGCGGATGTCGGCATCGCTGTGCCCCTCCTGCAGGAACCGCAACACCAGCATGCGCTTGTCGCGTGCCAGCGGTGCGGTCGATTCGACCAGCGATTCGTTCTGACACACGGTACAGCGCATTTCGCTGATCAGCGCACGGAATCGGCGTTCTTCTGTCGGGCTACTGAAGGGCAGGATTTCGATGGGCGTGACCATCTGGCCCATCCTGCCGCGCTGCGGCGCGACCTCGGCCGATCCGGCGTTGTCCTGTTCGACCGGATGGCTCTGTCGTTCCTCAGCCTGGGCGATGGCTTCTGACGACAGGCCCGGCAACGTCCAGGTCGTAGTCAGCGCAAAGAGCCCCGCAAAAAGCAGTTTGGCGTGTATTTGGGTCATGAAGCGAGTGTTCTCCATGGGATTCGGCATTGCCGGAGTTCGAGTTATGTGGCCGGGCGACGCCGTCTCATGCTGACAATGAATGCGGCAATCAGTCCTGCAACCAGCAGGATGATAGGGCCGTAATTCAGCAGAAGGCGGTGGCCCGGGAAAGCGGATTGGTAGAGGACGTCTTCGCCATAGATATCGACCATGGTCAGGCGAATTTCAAAATCGGCGCGGTCGTCCTGAAGCATCCTGAAGACAGCCATTCGCATTTCATCAGACCGCGGCGCCGTTGATTCGATCAGGGATTGATTCGGATTGTCGAGGCAACGCATGTTGCTGATCAGGCTGCGGAAGCGACGTTCCTGCAGCTCGCTGCGGAAGCTGAAGTCTTCAATCTGGCTGGTGACTTCTCCGGGAATGTCCTGCGCCGGCGGCACCGGCTGTTCGCCGGTCTGGGCCAGCCCCAGTTGGGCAGGACCAATCAGCGCGATCAGAACCGTCAGGGAAGCGGTTACGAGGCCCTTGATCACTCGGCGCTGGTGTTTCATAGCCCGGCGTCTTGCCGCATGTCATTGATCCGACCCATGAGATCGTCGTAGGAATTGCTGTCGACCGGGCCGATGTGTTTGTGCCGGATCACGCCGTTGGCGTCGACCAGAAAGGTTTCCGGCGCGCCGTAGACGCCCAGGTCAATGGCCGCCATGCCTTCCTCATCGTTCATGTGCACGGTCCAGGCATCGCCGAAGCGGTTAATCCAAGCCAGCGCATCATCGCGCTCGTCGCGCCAGTTCAAACCCACCAGCGGCACGTTTGCTTCCTTGCCCAGCCGAGTGATGTAAGGATGTTCGGTCACGCACGACGGGCACCAGCTGCCCCAGACGTTCAGGATAAACGGCTGGCCGCGCAACTCAACGGTGCTGTGGGTTACGTCTGGCTCCAGCAGGTCGGGCAGAGTGAAGTTGGGTATTTCCCGCCCGATCAGGGGCGAGGCAACGTGACGCCGCTGCTCGGCCGTCGGCAGGCTGACCAGCAGCAGCCAGATCAGCCCCAGAAACACCAGCAGCGGGAGGGCCATGCGCATCATGCAGGTTGCGCTCCTTCAGACCCGGCAAGCGCCTCGTCCTTGGCCCGGTAGGGCTTCCAGTAGCGCTTGTCGCTGGCCGCCGTCAATGCGCCGAGCGTGACCATGAACGCACCGAACCAGATCCAGCGCACAAACGGATGAATCTGGATGCGAATGCTCCAGGCGTCCGTGCCGTCGTTGAGCGGCTCGCCCATGGCGATGTAGATGTCTCGAAAGATCCCGGCCTGAAGCGCGACCTGAGTCATCACCTGCTGCCCGCGATGGTAAAGCCGCTGCTGGGGGTTTAACTGAGTGACCTCACGCTCGCCGCGATACACGGTAAAGCGCCCTTCGGTGGCTATCCAGTTTTTGCCCTTGACCTCAGTGATTTCCCGGAGGTGCCAGTTGTAGCCGGCTACCTCCTGCGTCTCGCCAGGCGTGAACCGGATGGTGCGCTCGTAGGTCATGGACTCGACCATGGCCACACCGATGACGAACACGCCGACCCCGGCGTGGGCCAGGATCATGCCGGTCTGACCGCCGGTCAGGCGCAGGCCGCGGGAGGCTTTCTTCTGTTGCCACAGGAAGACCAGCGCGCCGAGAATCAGCCACAGCCCGCCGATCCAGCCGGTCAGCGCGCGCAGGTTGAGCGCGCCCAGCATGGCTGCGATGGCGGTACCGGCAACAATCGAGGCGACAAAGCTGACCATCAGCGGCGAGAAGGCGCGCTTCAAATCATCCTGGCCCCAGCGGGTGAAGGGGCCCAGCGGCATCAAGGCGACGATCGGAATCATCATCAGGATGAACATGACGCTGAAGTACGGCGGGCCGACTGA
>SKIE01000249.1 GCA_007116585.1 Wenzhouxiangella sp.
TCCGGGTTTGACGTGACCTCGTAACGGGTCAGCGTGGTGACCGGATGCCGGTTCAGCATCTGGTGGTCGACGGTGATGACCGCCTGCTCCGGTCCGCGTGTCGGGTAGTCCAGGGCAAACAACCAGCGGCGTTCGTGCGGTTCCAGCTGCACCGAGTAGCGAACGCTGCGCTCGCCTTCCGGCACGAACTGTCTTGAAGGCGTATTGCCGAAAAACGGACGTCGCCACGTGGTGCCGTCGAAATCCCACAGCACCGGGCCACGCCAGTAACGTTCGGTGGCGGGCGGGGGTGACCCCTCGAACTCGACGCGGAAGGCCGGTGAATCGTCCAGGAAAAGCTCGCTGATGGTGCCCGGCGACATGTCTTCTCCCAGGCCTGTGCGTCCGTCCATTGCGTTATCCGGCAGGCCCCACAAGGGCTGGGCGAGGCGCGGAAACAGGAAAAACAGGGTCAGGGCAACCGGCAGAGCCAGCGCAAGCAGACCGGCGGCTGAACGCACGGCCTGGCTTTCTGCTGCCCGGCCATCGGCCGGGAGGCCGATTTCGACATCCTGGATGCGTACCAGGGCAATGGTTGCCACCAGCGAACCGGCGGCGAGATAGCCGAGATACAGCAGCCGCTCGCTGAACAGAAACTGCGCGGCGATGAGGAAAAAGCTGACCGAGGCAACCAGGCGCAGATCGCGCACGGTAAACATCTCCATCATCTTGGCCGCCAGCATCACGCACAACAGCGCGGTGGCCGTCCGGCGTCCCCACAGGCCGCCGAAGGCCAGCACGACCAGCGCGATGGCAATGCCGGTCAGGGCAAAACGAAGCAGTGGCGGCGGCGCTGACCACTGGCGCCACGCCGCGCCTACGCGCCAGGCGCAGGCGGCGATGATGCCGGCAGCCAGCCAGGCCGGCATCGCAGCAAGATGGGGCAGGGCGGCGATCAGAAAAGCCGCCACGGTCCAACTCACCGCAGACAGGGTTGGGCGCGCAGCAGTCATCAGATGGTGGCCAGCGCTTTGAGGCAGGCGTGCAGGTGCGCCTCGGTCTGGTCAGGCCCCAGGGTCTCCGGCCCCAGACGGAGCGTCCAGCTGCGCTGCTGACGGAAGGCCTGCAGCGTCCAGGCGGTCACGATTCGAATGCGCTCTTCCCGGTCCCGGCCGGGTGCCTGGTCCAGGTCGAGCATGAGCTGGCGGGAGCGGGGGCGGCGTAACTCACGGGCCAGCAGGGTGTCGTGGCGCTGGCTTGCTTTCCACGCCACCCGGTGGAGCGGATCGCCTTCGCGCCAGTTGCGCAGGCTGAAAAATTCGTCGCCGTCGAACTGGTGCTGTTGTTCCTGGCCATCCAGTTCGGCCGCGTGGTCGGGCAGCGGCGGCGGGTTGGTCGCAGGTTGCGGCCAGACCAGCAGCGGCTGCTCCGGCCGAAACCATGACCAGGCCTGGAACAGGCCGATCGGCTGGCGGGTCTGGATTCTCATCCGGGGCGGCGCCATCCAGCCGCGGTGACTGGTCGGCAAGGTGATGCACGCCTCGCCGGGTTGCGCGGGCGGCAGCGAGAGCGATTGCCTTTGCGAATCCAGCGCAAGTTCAAGACCGATGCGTGTCCGGGCACTCGGATTGACCAGGCTGATCAAAAGCGTCGCCCGTTGGCCGGCAAACACCGGCTCGGCGGCGCTGCGCAATACCTGCAGTCCATTGAGGTTGCGAAACGCAATCAGCATGGAGTTGGAGGCCAGCCCGGCGACGATGAAGGTAGTCAGCAGCCCCAGGTTGTTGTTGAAGTTCAGGCTGCCCATCAGCATGGCGAACATCAACAGGCCGAGCAGCCAGCCGAAGCGAGTCGGCAAAATGAAGATCTGGCGGTAACGCAGGGTCAGCGGTGGCCGCGTCGGTCCCCGGCGTTCGATCCAGCGCTCGAACCAGACCTGCAGCCTCCGCGGTAGCCAGCCGACGCGGACCGCCCGCAGCGTCGCCATCAGGGCACCGCGGTCTGGTCCAGAATCTCGCCAACCACGGCAACGACGTCCAGCGCAGATTCCGGCTGTGCCTGCAGCCTGTGCGTGGCCAGGTGAGGGAAAATCTGCTTGACGTTCTCAGGCAGGCAGAAGTCCTGTTGGCGGACCACCGCGTGGGCACGGGCCGTCCGGATCAGCGCCAGGGCGGCGCGCGGCGACAGGCCGGCGCGCAGCGAAGGGTGGCTGCGGGTGGCCTGAATCAGGGCCTGGATGTAATCCAGCACCGGTTCGGCTACGTGCAGTCGACCGGCCAGGGCGATCAGGTCGAGCACGCGGGCGCCGTCCAGTTTCGGTGCCAGATCATCCAGTAACTGGCGGCGGTCCGGTTCAATCAGCAGTCGACGCTCTTCAGCCGCCGACGGATAGCCGACCGAGGTGCGCAGCAGGAATCGATCGAGCTGGGAATCCGGCAGCGGGTAGGTGCCGGCCAGGTCGAGAGGGTTCTGCGTGGCGATGACAAAAAACGGCTGCGGCAGCGAATGGGTCTGGCTGTCGACCGTGACTTGCCCCTCGGCCATCGCCTCGAGCAGGGCGGACTGAGTGCGCGGGCTGGCCCGGTTGATTTCATCGGCCAGCACCACGTTGGCAAAGATCGGCCCGGGGCGGAACTCGAATGCTTCATCCTGACGACGAAAGATCGACACGCCAACAATATCGGCCGGCAGCATGTCATTGGTGAACTGGACCCGTTGCCAACTGCCGCCGAGCACTTGCGACAGGGCCTGGGCCAGCGTGGTTTTACCGACGCCGGGCAGATCCTCGATCAGCAGGTGGCCGCCGGCGAGCAGGGCGGAAAAGGCCAGTTCGACCACGGCCGATTTGTCGACAATGACCTCGTTTACCGCCGCGATGGCGTCGCGCAGGTCGTTTTGCAGTTCGGCCTCCGGCACCGGGGTGGCCTGCTGTGCCGTGCTATTCATCCAGCAGCGCGTTGAGCTTGGCGGCGCAGATGAAATCGTTGTCGCTCAGGCCGTCAATGGCATGCGTGGTGAAGTTGACCAGGCAGAAGTTGTAGCCGGCCTCGAAGTCCGGGTGGTGGTTCTCCTGATTGGCCACCCAGGCCATTGCGTTGATGAAGGCCATGGTCTTGTAGAAACCCTTGAATTCAAACCGGCGATAGATGGTTTTTTCGGCATCATCGACCTGCCAGCCCGGAATTTCGGGGAGCAGTTCGGCGACGCGTTCGTGTGTCAATGGCGAGGTGCCGCCTTCGCAGGGCACGCACTTTTTCTCGGTCAGCTTTTCATTACTCATGATTTCAGGCAGCCTTTTGTGGTTTGGGTGGAAAGGTTGGCGTGAATTCTCCCAGCGCTCGGGCCTGACGGATCAGTTTCAGCAGGTCTGCGCCGGCCAGATCGAACAGATCCTCCATCCGGTCGAGAATGAAATAGACCGGCTGGAAAATATCGATGCGGTAGGGCGTGCGGAGCACTTCCATCGGGTCGAAGGGCCGCCGCAGAGGCTCTGGGCTTTCCAGGGCGTAAATGGTCTCCCCGGGCGAGGAGGCGATGCCGCCGCCGCAGATGCGCACACCCTGGTCGGTCTGCAGCAGGCCGAACTCGACCGTGAACCAGTACAGGCGGGCCAGAAAGACCCGTTCTTCGCGGCCGGCCTGCATACCGGCTCTGCCGTAGGCGTGCGTGAAGTCGGCAAACGCGCGGTGCGTGAGCATGGTTGCGTGGCCAAAAATCTCGTGGAAGATGTCCGGTTCCTGAAGGTAGTCCATGTCCTGGCGCGAGCGGATGAAGGAAGCCGCCGGAAAACGGCGCTCGGCCAGCAGCGCAAAGAAGCGATCAAAGTTGATCAGCGCCGGTACCGGAGCAACCTCCCAGCCGGTTCGCTCGCGGAGCTTTGCCGAGACTTCGGTCGGCTGGGGAATTCTGTCGCGCGGCAACTCCAGCATGTCCAGACCATCCAGGAACTGCTGGCAGGCCCGGTTTTCAAGCAGCGGCATCTGCTGCTCGTAGAGATCTGACCAAACGCTGTGCTCTTCGTCGCTGTACGGAATGATCCCGTTTTTGTCTGGCACTTTGGCCGCGTAGGCTGAAGATTTGCCCATCGCCATCTCCTTAGCGCTGAAAAGTTTGAAGTCTATCATCGTGGAATGCAGGGCCTTTGACCGCCAGCCTGTAGGAAATTTCCTACAAGCTCATAGCAAATTTCCTACATGAATGCGGGTGAATTTTAGGATGCGGGTTCTGTTCCTGCGATGCACTATAGAGATGTAAGTTGCTGGTAGGGAATCCCGCGCTAGCGGGAGCAACGGACCCCTCCTCATCTACAAGGGTTGCTGGTCCCTTGGAGGAGGTGCTTGAAGGCGGCGCCGTTCAGGCGCCGCCTTTTTTAAGCGCTGAGGTCGGCTGATAGTGCTATGCTTGAGCCGTTATTCAAACTTCCCCGTGGCTGCTATTAATGAATAAAATCAGCAACTTGCTTGTCTTTGGCGCAACCGGCGCGCAGGGGCATCCGGTGGTTGATGCGGCGCTTGAAGCCGGGCTGGATGTTTTTGCGGTGAGCCGGGATGGCGACAAGGCTGAAGAGTTGTTGTCTGCGCGCGCACAAGTCCGGGAAGCCGACCTGCTCGATGCCGAGGGCGTTGCCGAGGTCATGCACGGCATGGACGCGGCCTTTTTCCATCTGCCGGTCATGCCGCATGATCCGAAGGCAGGTGTCATGGTCGATAACCTGCTCAACGCTGCCCGTGCATCGGGCGTGCAGCGACTGGTTTTTACCAGTTCAGCGTGGTGGGGTGACGGGATGCCGGCCGATGTCTTTGCTGACGGACTGGCAGCGACCGCGCGAAAGATGCTGGATAGCGATGTGGACACCATTGTGCTCCGTCCAACGCTGTATCTGGCCAACCTGGTCTGGCCGCACGTGATCTGCGAACTGCGGGATCGAGGTCGCTTGAGCTATCCGCCGCTCCATCATCGCCGTCGGCTCAACTGGACGGCGACGGAAGACCAGGCCGCCATCGCCGTGGCCTGTCTTGACCGGGCAGAGGCCGGAGAAATCATTGACGTGGCCAGCCCCGAAGCGCTGACGGGGCCGGAACTGTGTCGTTTGCTGGTGCCTTTATACGGTCGCGAGATTCACTATGACCCGCAGTCTGTTGATGAATTTGCCGACACCCTGACGCATATGGCCGGCAGCGCTGAAGTCGGGCGCACGGTCGCCGGGCTGTATGCCGGCATCGACTCGCTCAAAGGCGACGGGCCACTGGTGGATACCGAAGCCCTGGAGCGTCGGTTCGGCGTTCGCCTGACGCCGGTCAGCGAATGGGTGGAGGAGCGCCTGGGCGCCCTGCTGGAGCGTTTCGGCCACGGCAGGAGTTAGTTGACGACCACCACCGGGCATTTGGTCAAGCGCACCGTCTTGTCGCTGACGCTGCCCATCAGCAGGCCGCGCAGGGGGCCGAGACCGCGCCGACCGATGACGAGCATCGGGCGGTCACACTCGGCGGCGTAACGCAACAGCGCTTCAGCCGGGTCGCCGCTGAGCAGTACGGCTTCCACTGACACCGCGCGTTCGCCAGCCTGGGCCAGCGCACGGTCCAGCACATCAGCCGCCAGGGCATATTCGGGGATATCGCCTGACGCCTCCCGGATATCATCGTATTTCAGCGTGCGGACTTCGCCGGCTCGTGACGAGCGGGGTTGGGTGGCGTGAATGACCCGCACCGGGAGGCGCAGACTTTCGGCCAGGTCGAGCGCAAAATCCAGCGCTCGACCGGCGCTCTCGGAGTCATCCACGGCCACCAGGACGGAGGTGTACTGAAACGACATGACTGTTGAACTCCGCGTTTGGTGTGACCACCGCTCTATTGTATCCGCGCTGCAGGTCAGCTGGATTTAGCCTGCTCCCGCGCCTGGTCAAGCAATCGATCCCGCATGCGGCGGTGGAAGGGCTCTTCGCCGAACCAGATCATGAAATACTTTTCAGCGCCCGATGCGGGTTCGCAGCTCTGGACCAAATCGCCGTTCAAGTACAGACCGAGGCCTTCATCCGGCCGATAGACCACGTCATAACGGTCTCCCGAATCAGCATCAACATAGGCGTCTGCCAGGCATTGCAGCACGTCCGGCAGTTCATCCGCGTCGTTGAGCCCGAAGTTCTGCTTGAGCGTGGAGCGGGCCGAATCGACCAGATCGCTGCCGCTGAAATCCCGCGCCAGCACCAATGAAAACTGTTTGGGCACTGATTCCAGGATGCGTTCGGCATTGCCGCATTCATCGAGATATAAAAGAGCCGTGCCGACCCGGAACAGGCCCGCGACCCTGAGCTCCAGTTCCGCGCACTGGGCCAGGTCGCCGTTGGCCGGCGCGGGTGCTGCGGCCAGTCCGCTCCACAGGCAGCAGCCCAGTAGCCCGATGAGAATGCGACTACGGGTCACAGGGCATTCCTTGCCCGCCGCACCGCGAAGCCGACGCCGGGGAGGTGGGCATACAGTGCGTGTCCGCTGTCCCAGAAATCCTGATGCAAAACGACCCGTCCGTGCTCGTCAAAGCGCAAATGTGTCATACCGATGGACTGGGAATGCACGTTCCGGCCGACCGCGCGTGTCTCGAACTCCATGGTCCAGCGCACGTACACGTCAGCCCCGTCGCGCACAACGTGATGGATTTCCACATGGCTTGAAATCAGCGTTTCCCCCGTCCGGGTCATGTAGTCGACCAGATCGTCCAGCGCGGCGAAGGTATGCAAGGTGTCGTTGAAGAAAAACCGATCTGAGTACGTTGCGCGCATTCTTTCGCCAACGTCCTCGGCGGTCAGATCCTCGAAACTCGCAGCAAACCTCGCCACGCCTTCATCAATGGCAGCCTCCGAGCCCGGGAATTCGACCTGGGCGGCGGCGTAAGCGCGAAGGTCTTCCTCAAGCCCGGTGCCGCCTCGACCGCCGCATGCAGCCAGAACGGCGGCCAGACCGACAGCCAGCATTTGACGCCAGTAAACTGTATTCTTGATCATCGGCAGAGTGTGCGCCTGCTCCAATCAACCGACAGTGAATGGAGGTTCACGGCTTGTTCATCGGTTGATTGTCTAGTATGGCGCGCCCAACCGGATCGCCTTGGAATTGATCTTGAAAGATATCTTGCTTGCCTGGATTGACTCGTCTCGCTACGCGAGTTCCGCCGCCGACGAGCGCCGGATCGACTGGCTGAGGATTCTGCCGTTCATCGGTCTGCACCTGGCCTGTCTGGCGGTGTTCTGGGTCGGCGTCTCGCCGATTGCCGTGGCTGCCTTTGTGTTCAGCTATCTGTTGCGCATGTTCGCCATTACGGCGTTTTACCATCGCTATTTCGCGCACCGGGCGTTCAAGACATCCCGCCCCATGCAGTTCCTGTTCGCCTTGGTTGGAGCGGCTTCGACCCAGCGCGGGCCGTTGTGGTGGGCGGCGCATCATCGCGAGCATCACCGCCACGCTGACCAGCCTGAAGATCCGCATACGCCGCATCACGGTTTTTTCTGGAGCCACATGGGGTGGTTTCTCAGTCGTCGGCACTTTGCCACCGACGCAAAGCGCATCCCGGATCTGGTGAAGTACCCGGAGCTGCGCTGGCTGGATCGCTTCGCGCTTGCCGTGCCGGTGGCCTATGCGGTGTTCTGGTTTGTGCTTGGCGCCGTGCTTGAAAGAACGGCGCCTGGGCTGGGGACCAGCGCATGGCAGATGCTGATCTGGGGTTACTTTCTCTCCACCGTCGTGTTGATCCATGCCACGCTGACCATTAATTCGCTGGCCCACGTCTGGGGCAAGCGGCGTTACGCCACCAAAGACGACAGCCGCAACAATTTCTGGCTGGCGCTGCTGACGCTGGGCGAGGGCTGGCACAACAACCATCATCATTTTCCAGGATCGGCCCGCCAGGGCTTTTACTGGTGGGAAATCGACTTGAGCTTTTACGCGCTGAAGGTGATGAGCTGGCTGGGTTTGGTCTGGGACCTGAAGCCCGTGCCCGAGCCGATCCGCGAGGCGCGTCGGATTCACTCCGGGGCATGAGGATCATCATCGTAGGGGGCGGGGTCTCCGGGCTGTACGCTGCCTGGCATCTCAGCGCGCGCCATGAGGTCACGCTGCTGGAAGCGGACTCCCGCCTTGGTGGCCACGCCGACACCCACACGGTCGCAGGTCCGGACGGCGAACTGAACATTGATTCCGGCTTCATCGTTTTCAACGAAAAACATTATCCGGTCCTGACCCGCTGGTTCGAGGCGCTGACGGTCCAGTGGGAATCCTCCAACATGAGCTTTGCCGTCTCGGACCCGGTCAGCGGCATCGAATACAACGCATCGGGCCTGAACCGCCTGTTTTGCCAGCGTCGCAACCTGGTCAGTCCGGCGTTCTGGGGCATGTTTGCCGATATCGTGCGGTTTTATCGTCGCGCACCGGCGCTTCTGCACCGTCTGGATGAGCAGACCACGCTCGGTCAGTGGCTGGAGGGCAGCGGCCTGGGCCGCATGTTTCGCGAACTGCATCTCATGCCGATGGCCTCGGCGCTGTGGTCGGCACCCATGGGGCAGGTAAGCGACTTTCCGATGCGCCACCTGCTGAATTTTATGGACAACCACAATATGCTTCAGCTCAGCGGTCGCCCGCCCTGGCGCACGGTCACTGGGGGCAGTCGTAGCTACGTGGAAAAGGCCGCACAGTGCCAGGCTCGCTTCGTGACCGGCTCGCCGGTTCGGCAAATCACCCGCCGCGACGAGGCGGTCCAGGTGCGAACCGACAGCGATGAACTTGCGGCCGACGCCGTGATTCTTGCCTGCCATTCCGATCAGGCCCTTCGGATGCTGGAAGATGCCGATGCAGCCGAGCGGGAAGTCCTCGGGGCCATTCCGTACCAGCCCAACGAAGCTGTGCTGCACACGGATCGCAGCGTTTTGCCCCGTCTCCCGGCAGCGCGCGCAGCCTGGAACGTCCGGCGGGACGATCGGGACGGAGAGGTCTGTCGGGTGTCGTATTCCATGAACCGCTTGCAGAACATCAGCGGTGATACCGACTACATCGTCTCTCTCAATCAGACGGATCTGATCGATCCCGAAAAAATACTGGTTCAGCGGGCCTACCAGCATCCGGTGTTCACGCCGGCAGCGGTGCAGGCGCAGCAACGCTGGGGCGACATCAACGGTCACCGACGCACCTGGTTCTGCGGTGCCTGGTGGGGATGGGGCTTTCATGAAGACGGCGTCCGCAGCGCACAGCGAGTGATCGATGCGCTCGGCAGTTGATCCGGCTGATGGATAACGCAATCGCCACCGGGCGCGTCTGGCATCGAAGGACTGCGCCGCAGACCCATCGCTTTGCCTACCGGCTGTACTTCACTCTGTTCGACGTCGAGCGCATTGATGACTTGTGCGACGTCTCGCGCTGGTGGTCCAGGGAGTCGTGGAACCTGGTCACCTTTCGGCGCAGCGATTTCATCGGTCCGCACGAGGTCTCCATTGCCAGGGCCGTGCGCGACCGGGTCGAGCAGGCGCATGGCGTCCGGCCGGCCGGTCGGATATTCCTGCTGACGCACCTGCGTCAGTGGGGCAGCTGCTTCAATCCGGTCAGCTTTTACCTGTGCCTCGATGCGGCCGGACAACTGCAGTTTCTGGTCGCTGAAATCCACAACACGCCCTGGAACGAGCGTCACGCCTATGTGCTCGATGCGCGTGACCAACCGGGTCCGGACTATCGGTTCTGTTTTGACAAGACGTTTCACGTCTCGCCTTTCCTGCCGATGGACCTGTCCTATGACTGGCGTTTTTCGCTCAGCGAGGACCGAATTGCTGTTCACATGATGGTGATGGACGGCGAATCAGAATGCTTTCAGGCCGGCATGCAGCTGGCCCTGGAGCCTTTGAGTCCGGCAGCCATGAGGCGCATGCCGCTGAGATATCCGTTGCTGACCGCGCGCGTAATGGCCGCAATTTATTGGCAGGCGCTTCGCCTCTGGCTGCGACGAATACCGTTCTTTCCTCATCCCGACAAGCAGGCGAAGCCATCATGAGTGCCCCCGAAAAAGCAGTCCGGCTGTCCATGTCGAAACGTTCCCCTGTCACTATGGGCTGGCTGGATGCGCGCCTGCGCAAGAGCGTATTGGGTCGGCTGGCGCGGATTGCGCAGGGTGGGCTGGTTGTACACGATGCAGACGGTGAGTGGCGGGTCGGAGAGCGACACGGCCAGGCGGCCCGGATCGAGGTTCACGACGCGCGCTTCTGGCGCATGCTCGCCACCGGCGGCGGGCTTGGCGCGGCCGAAGCCTACATGGCAGGCCTGTGGGATAGCCCCGATCTGGTTCAGGTCATCCGCGTGCTGGCGCAAAACCGTGACGTGTTGACCGATATCGACCGTGGTGGCGCGCGCCTTACCGCCGCGGTGATGAAAGTGTGGCATGCCGCCAACCGCAACAGCCTGCAGGGCAGTCGGCGCAATATTGCCGCCCACTACGACCTGGGCAACGATTTTTTCGCCCACTGGCTGGACGAACGCATGATGTACTCCAGCGGCTTGTACGAGGCCGACGATGACTCACTGGAACAGGCGCAGCTGGCCAAGTTGCAGCGCATCTGCGACCGGCTCGGCCTGCGTGAGGATCACCACTTGCTGGAGATAGGTACCGGCTGGGGTGGTATGGCGATCCACGCGGCCCAGACCACTGGCTGCCGCGTGACCACGACCACGATATCGCGCGAGCAGTTTGCCTACGCCAAAAAGCGTGTCGCCGAGGCCGGGCTTGAGGACCGTGTGAGCGTGCTGCTGTCCGATTACCGGGACCTGACCGGCCAGTACGACCGGGTGGTCTCGGTCGAAATGATCGAAGCTGTCGGCCACCATTACCTCGAGACCTACCTGGCACGGATCGAGCATTTGCTGGTTCCCGACGGCCTGGCCCTGATCCAGGCCATTACCATTGAGGACTTCCGCTACGCGCGCTCGCTCAAGAATGTCGACTTCATCAAGCGCTATGTCTTTCCGGGCAGCTTCATACCGTCCATCAGCGCAATCACGACTGCCATGGCGAAATCGACCCGCATGGGTCTGGTCGAACTGGTCGATTTCGGCGCCAGCTATGCCCGCACGCTCAAGCACTGGCGCGAGCGCTTCGAGCGCGCCTGGGATGACATTGCGGCGATGGGGTTCGATGAAACCTTCCGACGCAGGTGGCGCTACTACCTGGCCTACTGCGAGGGCGGGTTCCGCGAACGCGCGATCAGTGATGTGCACCTGCTGCTGGCGGCTCCGGGTTTCCGCCCGAGGTCTGAAAACGGCTGTACGGCGGGCTGAACGTGACCCGGGCATTTCTGGTCAATCAGGGCCTGTTTCAGCTGGCCTGGCCGGCCTGCGTGATCGGGGCCGCCCACGGTATTTTCTGGACCGGGCTGCTGGTGGTCGGTGCCCTGGTGGTCTGGCAACTGAATCGCTGCAACCGGCACCGGCTCGATCTGCGCATGATCTCGGTCTGCCTCGCCCTGGGGTTCGCGCTGGATACCTTGTGGATCCAGCTCGGCCTGCTGGAGTTTGCCATGGCCTGGCCGTCGACCCAGTTCGCACCGTTCTGGATTCTGCTGCTCTGGGTCGCGGTCGCGCTGGTGATCAATCATTCCATGGCGGCATTCAAGCAGCGGCTGGTTCTGCTGGCTGTGGCGGGTGGCATTGGTTCACCGGTATCATATTTTGCCGGTTCCAGATTTGGCGCGGTGGAGTGGGCCGCGCCGGCCTGGCAGGTCATTCTGGCGACTGGGCTGAGCTGGGCGATCGTGTTGCCGCTGTTGTTCTGGCTGGCTCGGGATCGGCGCGCGCCAGTATCCAAGGAAGGGCCGGGAGAGATAGTCATCCATGAAACCGATTGATTGGGCCGAGTCCGGCAAGCTGCCGGACGCATTGATTCGGCTGGGGATTCGAAGACTGCTGCGGCGACGCCTGGGCAAGGAGTTTTATCGCGACACGCAGAAACAGTCGCAGCGGGCCCAGTCGCTGATTGAGGAGCTGCGTGGCTCTCCCATCGCGATTGAGACCGACGCCGCCAATGAGCAGCACTACGAAGTGCCGGCGGCCTTCTACCAGCTGGCGCTGGGCCAGCGGCTGAAGTACTCCAGCGGGTACTGGCCGACCGGTGTCAACGACCTTGACGCTGCCGAGGTGGCCATGCTCAAAGCCAGCTGTGACCATGCTGAACTGGCCAATGGCCAGCGCATTCTCGAACTGGGCTGCGGCTGGGGTTCGCTGACGCTGTGGATGGCGGCCGAGTATCCAGACAGTCGCATTACGGCAGTGTCGAACTCAGCATCGCAGCGTGCGCATATCGAGTCGCGCGCGGCTGAGCTGGGTCTGGACAACGTGCAGGTGATCACCTGCGACGTGAACGAACTCGAACTACAAGAGCGATACGACCGCGTTGTATCCGTCGAGATGTTCGAGCATGTCCGCAACTACCGGGTTTTGATGTCCCGCATTGCCGGCTGGCTGCGGCCCGGCGGCAAACTGTTCGTCCATATTTTCTGCCACCGCTACCTGCTCTATCCGTTCGAGACCGAGGGTGAAGGCAACTGGATGGGGCGTTATTTCTTTACCGGTGGCCTTATGCCGGCAGCCGATACCCTGCTGCATTTCCAGGACCACCTCGCCCTTGAGGAGCGCAAGCTCTATTCAGGCCGCCACTATGCCCGCACGGCGCGGGCCTGGCTCGACAACATGGACGCGCGCAAGGAGGCGGTTGCCGAGGTGATGGTGTCGGCCTATGGAGAACAAAACGAGCGCTGGCAACAGCGCTGGAGAATGTTCTTCATGGCTTGCGAGGAACTGTTTGCCTACGACGACGGCAACGCCTGGATGGTCGCGCACTATCGCTTTCAGCGCCGGGCTGGAAGTTAACGAGGTTCGTTGCCGTGGCGGCCCTCAACCGACTGCTTAAGGGGAACCTGGACACCAAGCTGGTCCGGGTGTTCATCCTTCAGATTCTGGCCATCAGCATGGCAACGGTGGCGGGTGTTTATGCTGCTGCTCTGGTGGTGGAGAACGTGCTGGTGCGCGAGGCACTGAACGGTGAGGCCGAACATTTCTGGAGCCATTATCAGGAAGACCCGAGTTTTCCCCTGCCCAACACCAACAATCTTCGCGGCTACCTGGCCCGGGGGGCAGACCAGTCGGATGTGCCCGATTGGTTGAGGAATCGGCCGACCGGGTTTGGTCGGGTGGCCGAAGCGCCGGCGTCGCAGCCGGTGATTCATGTCTCCCAGCTTGGCAGTGACCGCCTGTATCTGGTGTTCGACGAGGTCCAGGTCTCGGCGCTGGCGTTCTACTTTGGTATAGCGCCACTGACCGGCGTGTTGTTGCTGATTTATATCCTGACCTGGGTTGGCTACATCATGTCCAGGCGCGCGGTATCCACCGTGGTCAAACTGGCTGACGCCGTGCGCAACTACGATTTTCGTGCCGGCCAGTTTCAAAAATTTCAGCCGGAGGACTTCGACGCCAGCAGCGATACCGAAACCCTGGCGCTGGTCAACGCCATCAACCAGTTCATCGGCAGGCTCGAGTCGTTCGTGCAACGCGAGCGTAATTTCACCCGCAACGCCAGCCATGAGTTGCGCACGCCCCTGGCCGTGATCAAGGCCAACCTGAACCTGCTCAAGCGCTTTGATGAGCCGGAGCGGCGCCAGGCCGTGATCGAGCGCATGGGTCGAACGGTGGCCGACATGGAGTCGCTGGTCGAGACCTTGCTGCTGCTCGCGCGCGAGAGCGAGTCGAAGTTGACGACTTCATCGATGGTGCTCAACGATATGCTGCAGGAGTTGCTTGACCAGACCAGTACCGCGATCGACAAGCCTGACATCGAGACCGACATCAAGGCGCGCGGGTTGCTGGAGGTGGATGCACCGGAACGCGTGCTTGCCATCGTGTTCACCAACCTGTTGCGCAACGCGCTGACCTACACCGAGCAGGGGCGCGTGGACGTGCTGATCGACCAGCGTGGGGTGGTTGTGCGTGATACCGGCTGCGGCATGTGCGAAGCTGATCTGGACCACATGTTCGAGCCTTTCTACCGCGGCCATGATCGCAGCAACGAAGGCTATGGTCTGGGTCTGGCCATTGTCCGGCGCCTGTGCAAACGGTTTGGCTGGGACCTGTCCGCCGAGAGCGAGCTGGGCGTTGGCACGGAGGTCAGGATCGATTTCCCCAGGGCGCGCTTCCAGCCCTTTGTCGCGCGCAAGGACAATGCCGAGGCCTGACTGCCGTATCATTACCGGCTGTCTCCCGCCGTGGGTCCCTGGAAAAGTCAGTGAATACCGCTACTGCCCGTGCCGGCGCCAACATCGCCCTGGTCAAGTACTGGGGCAAGCGTGATGCCGGGAGCAATCTGCCGGCAGCCGGCTCGATATCGATCACGCTGGCGGATCTGGAAACGGTCACCCGCGTCGAGGCGCTGGATCAGGATGGCCCGGATCAATTCCTGCTGGATGGCAGGGAAACGGATCCGGGTGGCATCACCCGCACACTCGATCTGCTCTGCACCGGCCGTCCGGCCTGCAGGGTTGTCAGCGAGAATTCCTTCCCGACCGGGGCCGGGCTGGCCTCTTCGGCGTCCGGGCATGCTGCGCTGGTCGTGGCAGGCGCGGCGGTTTTTGGTCTGGCGATGGAACGCGGTGAGATGTCCGTGCTGGCTCGGCAGGGCTCGGGCTCAGCCGCGCGTTCGCTGTTCGGTGGATTTGCCGAGATGCATGCGGGGCAGCATGTTGACGGTAGCGATTGCCGGGCCAGCCCCCTGTTCGAACCCGACCACTGGCCGCTGGAAGTGGTGGTCGCGATCACGGACTCGGGGCCGAAGGCCGTCTCATCCCGTGCCGGCATGAATCAGACCATGTCCACGTCGCCGTACTACCAGGCCTGGGTGGATTCGGTGGACGCCGATCTCACCTGCGCTCGCCACGCCATCGCTGCGCGCGATTTCGAGGCGCTGGCCGAAGTCAGTGAGCACAGCGCGCTGAAAATGCACGCCTCGGCGCTGGCCGCGCGCCCCGGTTTGTTGTATTGGAATGCCGCGACCATCGCCTGCTTGCACGCGGTGCGTGAGTTGCGAGCCTCCGGGGTCGGCGTCTTTTTTACCGTCGATGCCGGGCCCCAGGTCAAGGCCGTCTGTCTGCCTGGAGAAGGAATGCGCGTTGCTGAGGCGCTGCGAGCGATCAGTAGCGTTGAGCAGGTGCTTGAGACCGGGCTGGGCCCCGGGGCGAGCCTGATTGCTGCGTGACCGAGTGGCGGGCGTCAGCGCCGGGCAAGGCCGTACTGTTCGGTGAGTATGCTGTGCTGGGCGGCGCTCCGGCGCTGGTCATGGCCGTCGATCGCCATGCCCGGGTGCGGATCAGTCCGCGCAAGGCTCCCGCATGGTGCGTGAACGCGGCCCAGCTGGGTCTGCCAGACTTGGAATTCCAGGTCGACCGGGCGGGGCGGGTATCGTGGTCCTCGGACCAGGCTGATACGCCTTCGTTTGCCCGCTGCCGTGCCCTGATCGAATGGGAAGTGGCCCGACATCCTGATCAGTTCCCGGCGCTGGCTGGTCACGAGATTCTCATTGATACCGCGGATCTGTACGAAAATGACGGCGCACGCGTGCGCAAGCTCGGACTGGGCTCGAGTGCTGCCATGGCCATTGCGCTGGTGGGCGCCTTGGAGGCCTGCGCCAACGGTACGGTCCGAGCCGGCTTGCCTGATGAGTTGGCCTCGACTTTGCTCGCGCGATACCGCGCCGGACAGGGTGGGCAAGGCAGCGGCATTGATCTGGCGGCAGCCCTGCACGGCGGTGTTCAGGCCTACCAGTTGACAGACCAGGGCGGCAGTATTGCCCCGGTAGTACTGCCGGAAATGCTGTCGTTGAGGTTCTTCTGGACCGGAAAGCCTGCTGTCACCGGCAACTTCCTCAAGCAATTCAGGCGCTGGGAACAAGCGCGTCCCGAGCAGGCGGAGGCTGCGCTTGCTGATCTTGGCCGGCTTTCAATCACCGGCCTGCAGGCGATCGGGCGCGGTGATGTGAACGGCGTTATGACCTGTATCAACTCCTATGGCGACAGCATGGGTAAAATTGGAGCGATGATGGGTATGGACGTCATGACACCCGCGCTGGACGCCATAGTTTCTGCGGCGCGGGCGCATGGTCTGGCGGCCAAGCCCTGTGGCGCCGGCGGCGGGGACCTCGCGGTCGTGGCCGGCCACGATTCAGACGCGCTGGCTCGGGTCGAGCAGGCCCTGCATGAGCAGGGTTATCGCCGCTTGGCCCTGGCCGTGGCGCCGGAGGGATTGCGTGTTCGTCGCACAGCGCACGCTCCCCCATCACCTTGAAGGACAGTCGAGTTCCACCGATGGAAAAATCCAGAATTCCGCAGTTTTACAAGATGTCGGTTCCCGAACGGGTCCGCACCGTCCGCGAGCGCGGCCTGATTGGCGCCGACGACTACCAGACCCTGCAATCCGGTCGTCATACCCTGTCGGTGGATCTGGCCGACAAGATGATCGAGAACGTCATCGGCGTGATGGGGCTTCCGGTCGGGCTGGGGCTCAATTTCCTGATCAACGACAAGGAGTATGTGGTGCCGCTGGTGGTCGAGGAGCCCTCCATCGTGGCGGCCTTGAGTTCGGCCGCGAAACTGGCGCGCGAGGGCGGCGGTTTCCAGGTTGAGAGTGACGAGCCGCTGTTGATCGGCCAGGTCCAGGTGGTCGACGTGCCAAACCCGGCTCGCGCCCGTGCCGCGCTGCTCCAGCGCAAGAGCGACATTCTCAATCTGGCCAACAGCCTGCATCCCAAGATGATCGCCCGCGGTGGCGGTGCGCGCGATCTGGAGGTCTTTATCCATCCCAGCGAGGGTCCGGGCGGCGACATGGTGGTGGTGCACCTGCTGGTCGACACCCGCGACGCCATGGGCGCCAACCTGGTCAACACCATGTGCGAAGGCGTGGCCTCTTTGGTGGAAACCATCTGTGATGGTCGGGTATTTCTGCGTATTCTGTCCAACCTGGCCGATCGTGCACTGGTGCGGGCGCGGGTCCGTATCCCGACTGCTGTTTTGACCGGCAAGGGCTTTGACGGCGAACAGGTCCGCGACGGCATCATCGTGGCCAATGATTTTGCCCGCGCCGACCCCTACCGCGCCGCGACCCATAACAAGGGCATCATGAACGGTATCGATGCCGTGGCGCTGGCGACCGGCAATGACTGGCGCGCCCTTGAGGCTGGCGCACACGCGTTTGCCGCCCGGGGCGGACGCTACACTGCGCTGACGCGCTGGCAGGCCGGCGATAACGGCGATCTCTTGGGTGAGCTGGAAATCCCGATCAAGGTCGGGACCGTGGGCGGTCCGCTGCAAACCAATCCGACCGTGGCGCTGAACCTGCGCATGCTGGATGTGGGCAGCGCGCGTGAACTGGCCGAGGTGATGGGAGCGGTGGGCCTGGCCCAGACTTTTTCAGCACTGCGTGCGCTGGTCACCGAGGGGATTCAGCAGGGCCACATGACGCTGCATGCGCGCAGCGTGGCCACGGCAGCGGGAACCCCGGCAGAACTGTTCGACACCGTGGTCGAGCGCCTGATTGCCTCGGGCGAAATCAAGATCTGGAAGGCTGAAGAGATCATCCGCAACGTGCGGGTGCA
>SKIE01000056.1 GCA_007116585.1 Wenzhouxiangella sp.
AATCGAAACAAATTTGCGGAGGGCATGTCATGACGAACTTCAGAACCGAACGCGACAGCATGGGCGAACTGCAGGTCCCTGCAGACGCCCTGTGGGGGGCGCAGACGCAGCGCGCGGTGGATAATTTCCCGGTCAGTGGACAGCGCATGCCGCCGGCTTTCATCCGGGCCCTGGGCCTGATCAAGGGCGCCTGCGCTCGGGCCAACGAGCAGCTTGGTCTGCTCGAATCGCCGCTCGCCGAGGCGATCCGCTCTGCGGCTGAGCGCGTTGCCGCCAACGAGGTAGACGACCAGTTTCCGGTCGATGTGTATCAGACCGGCTCCGGCACCAGCTCCAACATGAACGCCAACGAGGTGATTGCCCACCTGGCCGATCCGGATGGCGCGCTAGGGGTGCATCCTAACGACCATGTCAACATGGGGCAGAGCTCCAACGACGTGATTCCAACGGCGATCCAGGTGAGCGCCTGTCTGCAGGCCCAGGAACACCTCCTGCCCGCGCTGGATCATCTGCTGCAGATCCTGGATCGGCGCGCCCGGGAACTGGCCGACGTGGCCAAGACCGGGCGCACTCACCTGATGGACGCCATGCCGGTCACTCTGGGTCAGGAGCTTCAGGCCTGGTCGGCCCAGTTGACCAGCGCACGGGCGCGGATTGCCGACGCCCTGTCGCGGCTGCGCAACCTGCCGCAGGGCGGGACGGCTGTCGGTACCGGCATCAACGCTCATCCTGACTTCGGCCAGCACGTGGCGGCAGCGCTGAACGAGGCCAGCGGGTTTGATTTTGCCTCGGCCGACAACCGTTTCGAGGGCATCGGCAGTCAGGACGCGGCGGTGGAGATGTCGGGTCAGCTCAAGGTGCTGGCGGTGGCGCTGATGAAAGTCGCCAATGATCTGCGCTGGATGAATTCAGGTCCGCTGGCCGGTCTTGGCGAGATCGAGCTGCAGGCCCTGCAGCCCGGCAGTTCCATCATGCCGGGCAAGGTGAATCCGGTCATTCCGGAAGCCGTATGCATGGTTGCCGCCCGAGTGATCGGCAACGACGGCACGATCACGGTCGCGGGCCAGTCGGGCAACTTCCAGCTCAACGTCATGCTGCCCGTGGTCGCGGCCACCTTGCTGGAAAGTCTGCATATTCTGGGCAACGTCGTTCGCCTGCTGGCCGAAAAGGCCATCGCCACTTTCAGCGTGCGGCATGACACGCTCAACGAGGCGCTGGCGCGCAACCCGATTCTCGTCACCGCGCTCAATCCCGTCATCGGCTACGAAAAAGGGGCGGCCGCGGCCAAGAAGGCCTATGCCGAAGGCCGACCCATTATCGATGTAGCGCTGGAGATGACCGATCTGTCGCGGGAGGAACTGGAGGCCTTGCTGGATCCGCTGAAACTGACCCAGGGCGGGCTCTAAGCGCAGGGCGGTTCCGGATCCATGCGCTGGCGGCCGCCACCGGAAAAATCCAGTCCCTACATCACCGTCGCCGGTCTGCGGCGACTGCGAGCTGAAATGGAGTCGCTGTGGCCGCAGCGGCGCGAGGTGGTCGCGGCACTCAGCGCGGCTGCGGCCGAGGGCGATCGGTCCGAAAACGCCGAATACATCTACCGCAAGAAGCAGCTGCGGGAGATGGACCGGCGCATTCGCTATCTGCAAAAGCGGCTGGATGGGCTCAAGCCGGTGGAGGCCGCGCCAGCCGACCGGGGGCGGGTGTTTTTCGGGGCCTTGGTGCAGGTCGAGGACGCTGATGGTGAACGCGAGTACTACCGCATCGTTGGCGCCGACGAGATCGGCCACCAGCCCGATGCTATTTCGGTCGATTCACCGGTGGCGCGGGCGCTGATCGGCAAACGCGCGGGGGACGAGGTCATTCTGGAGGTGCCCGATGGGGCGCGGTCGCTGCGGGTGCTCGAAATCGCTTATCCCGGTGCCAACAGCTCCGACGGCTAAAACGGCATCAGGGCTTGAAACTATCGCTGCCGATACCTATCTAAGTTCACGAAGACGCCGTAAGGGTCTTCACTCGACCCGGCCTGATGGGCAGGCGGGTCTCATCCAATCCACTTATTGCTTCATTTGGAGGATAAGAATATGACTAATTTTGATCTCACTCCCCTGTATCGTACCGCCATCGGTTTCGATCGTCTGGCCGATATGTTGTCCAACGCCTCGCGGGTTGATTCCGGCGGCTATCCCCCGTACAACATCGAGTCGCTGGGCGAGGATCGTTACCGCATCACCATGGCCGTGGCCGGGTTTGCAGAAGGTGATCTTGACATTGTCACCGAGCGCAATACCCTGACGGTGTCCGGCAGCAAGGCCGACAACGCCGAGTCCGACGACGGCGAACTGCTCTACCGCGGCATCGCAACGCGTTCATTCGAGCGCCGGTTCCAGTTGGCTGATCATGTCGAAGTGCATGGCGCGCGGCTGGAAAATGGTCTGCTTCACATTGAACTCAAGCGTGAGCTGCCGGAGCAGATGAAGCCACGCAAGATCGAGATCGGCAGCGGCCGCCTGATCGACGAAGAGCGCAAGGTCAAGGCTGCCTGAGAAAACTGGCAACAAACACGCCAATGGCGTAACGACAGGGGCACCCTCACGGGTGCCTCTTTTTTTGGATAATGGCGTGATGCCGGTAATGCTCGAAAAAGCCCCGCTGTGGCTGCGCCTCTATCCGCTCTGGCAGTGGCTGTTCTTCATGCCGGCCGCCGTCGCGCTGACCGTTATCGCCGCCCTTGTGGCCGTCCCGACCGCACTGGTCTCAGCGCGAGCGGCCAACCTACATGTTGCCGTGCGCTGGAGTCGGCTGCTGGCGATTCTCACGCCGGCCCGGGTCGAAGTGAACGGCTTGAAACACATTGACCCTGATCAGTCCTATGTCGTGGTTGCCAATCATCAGAGTCAGTTTGATATCCCGGTCATCTACGGTTTTTGCGGGCTGGATCTGCGCTGGGTGATGAAAGCCGAACTGCGCAAAGTGCCTTTTGTTGCGGCAGGATGCCGCGCGATTGGCCATATCTTTATCGACCGGTCCGATCCCGAGCAGTCGAGGGACGCGATCAACCAGGCCGTATCGCGGCTGCAGCCGGGAACCGGCATTCTGTTTTTCCCGGAAGGAACGCGAAGCCGAAGCGGACAACTGCTGCCGTTCAAGAAGGGCGCTTTCCGTGTTGCCGTGGATCAACAGCTGCCGATTCTGCCGATGACGGTCAGCGGAACGCGCGATGTCCTGCCGGCCGGCTCACTCGGTCTGCGCCCGGGTACGGTGCGTCTGACCATCCATCCGCCTGTCGTCACGGCTGGCTGTGGCCCCGGCGATGCGGACCAGTTGAAGTCCAGTGTCCGGACGATCATCGCCAACGGGCTGGAGGATAAGGCCTGATGCGGCTGGACGTGCCCGATCCGGACTACGCGGCCTCGGCCCGGGCACGCGCGAACTTTCGGCTGGCCATCAAGCTCAGCCTCGGGTTTGTGGTGCTGGTCTGGCTCATGTTTGGGCTGCAGCAACTTATTGGGCCGGCCATGACGGGCCTGGGTCTGCGGCCGCGCGATCCGGCCGGCCTGCTCGGGCTGTTGACCACGCCGCTGCTGCACGGCAGTTTTTCCCACCTGTTGTCGAACAGCCTGCCGCTCTTTGTGGGCGGCGTGTCGATGCTGTTCCTCTATCCCAACTCCAGCCTGCGGGTATTGCCGATACTCTATCTGGGCTCGGCCGCGCTGGCCTGGACATTCGCCCGATCGGCGGTGCACATCGGGGCCAGTGGACTGGTTTACGGGATGCTGACCTATGTCTTTGTGGCCGGCATCCTGCGCCGCGATATTCGGTCAGTCGGTGTGTCGTTGATGGTGTGGTTTTTCTACGGCTCCATGGTCTGGGGCGTTTTTCCGCTGGCGCCGCGAATGAGCTGGGAACTGCACGCCAGCGGTTTCGTGCTGGGCGTGGTGCTGGCGTTTGCCTACCGCGAGTGGGATCGCCCGCCGATCAAACGCTACGACTGGGAACTGGACGATGATGTCGATGAAAATGATGATGATGACAGGCCCGGGTATTTCTGATATCAGAGCGGACTGATGTTGATACGTCGCGTATTTGCCGTCTTCCTCGCGATGGCGATTCTGGTGGTGGTGGTCGGATTTTTCCTGCCGCGCACCATTGTGGTCGAGCGTTCGGTCGTGATGGATCATCGGGCCGAGGCAATCTTTGACGTGCTCAAGGATTTTCGCCACTTTCCGCAGTGGTCGCCCTGGTTTACCCGTGTGCCGGAGGCTGAATTCCGGATCGAAGGACCGGACAGCGGTATGGGCTCGACCCTGGTCTGGCGCGATGAGTCAGGCAGTGGGGAAGGGCGCTTGTGGATCGTCGGCCTGACGCCGCCTGCGCGGGTGGATCTGCAGCTGGAGCTTGGCGATACCGAGGCGGACGGCTACTTCGTGGTCCAAGCGGCCTACCCTGCGGGCCAGGAAGTCACCTGGGGGCTGCGCTTCGAGGTGTCACAGTTCGACCTGGTCGGTCGGTACATGGGCCTGATACTGCACAGGCTGGTCGGTCGGGAATACGCCGAGGGCCTGGAGCGATTGTCCGACTACCTTGATCGCTATGATGGACGGCCACCCGTGCCGGACCAGCCGGGCCTGGAATAAATCTCAGTTGTAACGAGCGAGTCAAATCGATCGCGCCAGCTGCCGACCTGGTCTGATCGCTGTGTGCCTTCGTCCAGAATCGCTCTGAAGTCATCGCCCGCCAGCAGGCGCACGCCCATGCGTTCCAGGTGCGGGTTCCAGACCTGGCAATCGGCGAGTAGAAAGTCCCATTGCGCCAGCGCGTCCATGAGTGCCACGAGGGCAATCTTCGACGCGTCCCGACGACGATGAAACTTGGATTCGGCAAAGAAGATCTTGCCGATGCTCAGGCCATACAAACCACCGATCAGCGCCCCGTCAGCCCGTACCTCCACGCTATGTGCATGACCGGCCCGGTGCAGTTCAATGAACGCATCGCGCAGTTCCGGGGTAATCCAGGTGCCTTCGTCATCAGCTCGAGGTGCGGCGCAGCCGTCGATGACAGCGGCGAAGTCCCGGTCCATGCTCAGCTGAAAATCGCCTTGGCGGAGCGTTCTCGCCAGCCTGCGACTGA
>SKIE01000135.1 GCA_007116585.1 Wenzhouxiangella sp.
CCGTTCGATCACCTGCGCATCGCGCAGAAAGTGTTGTCCGAAGCGCTTGCGCGGGCGATGCGGCTGCACCACGAGATTCAGCCCGGCTGCCCGCTCAGGGACCGCGCCAGCGCCACGGCTGCGGCCAGGCTGCCGACATCGGCCCGACCACTGCCGGCCAGATCCAGCGCCGTACCGTGATCAACCGAGGTGCGCACGAACGGCAACCCCAGGGTCATATTGACCGCACTTCCGAACCCGGCGTATTTCAGCACCGGCAGGCCCTGGTCGTGATACATCGCCAAAACAGCGTCGAATGCAGCCAGCCGCTCCGGCAAAAACGCGGTATCGGCCGGCAGGGGGCCTTCCAGCACCAGCCCTTCGCGGCGCAGATCAGCCAGCACCGGCTCGATGATGTCCTGCTCTTCATGGCCCAGATGGCCACCCTCTCCAGCGTGCGGGTTCAATCCCAGCACGGCGATGCGCGGCTGCTCCAGACCAAAGCGACGGCGCAGATCGGCGTCCAGAATGCGCAAGGTGCGCGTCAACGAGACAGCGGTGATGGCAGCCGGCACGGCAGCCAGCGGCAGGTGCGTGGTGGCCAGCGCCACGCGTAAACGATCGGCCAGCAGCATCATCACGACCCGATCCACGCCGGCCTGCTCGGCCAGAAACTCGGTATGCCCGCTGAACGCGATGCCGGCGTCATTGATTACGCCTTTATGCACCGGGGCGGTCACCATAGCGCTGGCGCGGCCGTCCATACAGTGGGAAGCCGCCAGCCGCAGGGTCTCGAGCACATACGCCGCGTTGGCCGGGTTCAGCAGCCCCGGCTCAGCCGGCGCGTTCAACTCGACCGGCAGGCAGCAAATCTGGCCTGAAGACGGTGAATCGCCAGGGCTGTCGCTGATTGAATCCAGCACCCGTATCCGGGCGTCCAGACCAAGCGACCGGGCCGTGCGTTCAAGCAGGGCCGGGTCGGCGACCACGACCACATCGGCCTCACCCGACGCCAGCCGACAGGCCAGCTCCGGCCCGATCCCGGCCGGCTCACCTGCGGTCAGCAGCAGCCGGTCGGTGTTCGAGGTCAAAGCCGAACTTCGACGAAGGATTCAGCCCGCAGCTGGCGCAGGAACCGCTCGACTTCTTCCTCGGCTTTTTGCTGGAACAACATTTCGCGGGCCTGCGAGCGCAGCGCTTCCTCGGTGCGGTCGGCCTGGCGGGTCTCGTCGAGGCGCACCAGATGCCAGCCCATCCCGGTCCGGAACGGCTGACTGAGCTCACCCGGCTCCAGCGCGTCGATGGCCGACTGCAAGTCCGAGCCGTATTCGCCGCTGGCAAACCAGTTCAGGCGGCCGCCGATATTGGCCGAAGTCTCATCGGTCGAGTAACGCCGCGCCAGATCACCGAACTCCTCGCCAGCCTCGATGCGCTCGTACAGGTCGCGAATGCGACGCTCGGCCGCGTCCAGCGACAGGACTTCCGAGGGCTCAATCATGATGTGTCGCGCCCGGTACTCCTGCACGATGACCTCCGAAGCCTCGCGCACGTCGTTGACCCGCAGCAGCAAAAAACCGCCCGGGGATCGAATCGGCTCGGTCACATCACCCGGCTCCAGACCATCCAGCGCATCGGCAAACAGCGGCGGCAGAGTGGTGAGCTGACGCCAGCCCACGTCACCGCCTTCCAGCGCGTCGGGCGCCTGGGAAAAGGCAATGGCGGCCGAGGCGAAATCCATGCCTTCTTCAATCTCGCGGCGAATTTCCTGGGTGCGCTCGGTGGCCGCCTGAACATCGGCCGAACTGGCGCCTTCCGGCACCTGGATCAGAATCTGCGAGAGGTGGAATTCCGGCCCGCCGATGCCGCCTGAGGCCAGCAGAATATCGACCTCGGTTTCGGTGATGTCATCCATGCTGGCGGCCACTCGCTGGCGCAGTTCCGAGGAGACGATTTCCTCGCGAATCTGGCGGCGGAATTCCTGGAAATCGTAGCCGTCGGCTTCAATGGCCTGGCGCAGCTGGGTCAGCGTGATGCCGTTCTGCCGCGCGACTTCCTGCAGAGCCTGGTCGACGTTGGCATCAGACGCGCGAATGCCGGTTTCCTCGGCGCGGATCACTTCCAGGCGGGTCATGATCAGGCGCTCCAGCACCTGCTCCTCCATGATCCGGCGCGGCGGCAGATTTTCGCCGCGGCCGCGGACCTGCATTTCGATCGTGGCAATAGCCGCGTCCAGTTCGCTTTGCAGGATCACGTCCTCTTCGACCAGCGCCACAATGCCGTCCAGGTTCTGGCGCAGCGCCTGGGCTGATGCCAGCGCGGGCAAGAGCAGAACCAGGACGGCCGCGACGGTGATGGTATGTGCAATCTTTTTCATTCGTTCCAACCGTATTTGTTGCAATGTTGACCAGCCTGTCAGCGCTGCTCGGGGAACAGCGGATAGGGCCGCCGGCCCAGACTGCCCAGGCCTTTCAGGTGCAGCTCCAGGAAGACCGCGCGGCGGGTGTCCGTCTCGCGGTCGCGAACCCATTCGCGGGCGGTCAGGCGTACCGCCCAGCAACAGCTTTCGTATTCAATGCCTCCGAGGGCCTCCAGCGCCTGGCTTTCCTCGAAAGAATAATTCAGCCGACCGATCAGGTTGAGGTTCTCACGCACAGGATAGCGTGCGCGCACGTCCACCTGATCCAGCCGGTCGCGACGAAAACGATACCCCAGTGAAATCTGGCGCGCCTGTCGATCGCGGTAATTGAGACCAAACTGGATCACTTCGGTTTCATTTTCAACGCTGTCCCACTGCAGACCGGCATTGACCCGCAGTCGTTCCCAGGGCCGCCAGTTGACTTCGGCAATGGTGGCCGAGCGACTGCGGGTATCGACCGGCCGGCCCGGCAGCTGCACCTCCAGATCGCTGAAATAGACAATCTGGCCGACGCTGAAGTCCAGCGGCGACTGGCCATCGGCCGTATCAACCAGGCGCGAGGTCAGCGCCATGGTCAGCTGATTGGCGTCGGCCTGACGATCCGGCCCGCTGAATCGATTGTGGTGAAACAGCTGGCTGAAGCCGAAGGTCAATGGCGCGGTATCGAAGCGCGGAATGTCCGACTGGTCGCGCGTCGGCACGTAGAGATAGAACAGGCGCGGCTCCAGCGTCTGGACGCGTTGTCCGTCGGCCAGCGCGCGCTCAAAAAACAACCCTGCATCAATGCTCGCGATGGGGGTGGTACGGGTCAGGCTGCTGCGCTCGGCCCGGTCCAGTTCGTACGCGGTCGAGCGCAGGCCGATCTCGGGCCGCACGAAGCCGCTTGATCGAAGCAGGTTCCAGCGCAGTCTTGGATACAGGTCCATGCGCCCGCCGGTGACCCCGGCGTCACGGTCAAAGTAGACCGCCTCGGCGTCCATATCGAAGTCAAAGCGGCCGGGCAGCGGCTGGCCGTACTGGGCGCGAACGCGCGGCAGGCGGCGGTAGGGCTCGGCGCCGGGGGCGACCGCCTCGTCGAGCACCTGAAAGGTGTCGGCCAGAAAGTCCAGCGACCAGCGCTGCCCGGTGCCGCGCACCCGCGCACTGGAGCGCAGGAACTGTACCGCCGAGTCAGCCAGGTCACTGCCCAGGTCGACGAAGTACTCTTCGTCGGACGCGCGCCGCAGGTTGACAGTCGACCACCAGCCGCGAGCCAACGTCGCCCGGTAGTCAAACTGACCGAAGTAACGGTTACGGTCGGCCTTGTTATCAGACGGCAGCGCCTCGATGTCGACCTGGCCACGCTGACGGCGGGTCAGAAAGCGGTACTCGGTGATCAGTTGAGTGCCGCGATCCTGAATCCAGCGCGGGGTGAAGGTCGCATCCTGGTTGGGCGCAATGTTCCAGTACCAGGGAATACGCAGATCAAACCCGTCGTCACTGGAAAAACCGAACTGTGGGTAGAGGAAACCGCTCTGCCGTTCGTCACTCAACGGGAAACTCAGCCACGGCGAATACAGGATGGGCACACCCTTGAATTCCAGCCGGGCATGTCGGGCCACACCCTGGCCGCGGTCGAGGTTCAGGCGCACCTGTCCGGCCTTGAGCTGCCAGTCCGGATCGGCCGGATCACAGGTGGTGAAGTCAAAGTCTTCCAGCTCCGCCCGCGTCGGACTCAGCAGTTCGACCAGCACGGCCTGACCGGCGCCGTCGGAATCGGCAATCTGGTAGCCAACCTGCTCGAAACGGCCGCGCGAGTCCCGTGAATCGACCCAGGCTCGTTCGGCGCGAATGGCGATGAAGGCATCCCGGTAGTGCAGCAGCACCGGCAGATCAAGCCGGCCGGTGTCGCGATCAAACACCATTTCCTCGGTTTCCAGCCGCCGGTCGCCCTGGCGCACGCGTACCTGCTCGCGGGCAATCACCGGCTGCCCGCGCTCGGCGCTGAAAAACTCGGCATCAATCCGGACCGGCAGATCCTGGCCGCGTTCCGGCTCGATGCGCTCGAGGCGATCCTCGGGCGGCACGCAGCTGCGCGCCGGGCGGTCGCTGTCGACCAGCATGCCCTGGGCCAGGGCGGTACTGGCTGCAAACCAGTACAGCGTCAGCAAAAACAGGATGGAGAACAATCGAAGCAAGCGCGGTTCCGGGGCAGGAAAGTGCCGGTCAACGGTCAAGTATCGCCCAAAAGACGGGCGCGGGTCGATGGATCGGCTTGTGCCAATTCTGCCGCGCGGCGATGAAAACAGGACAGATCGCCATCGCAGTCAGCATACAGGGTCATGAAGCCGTCAACCGCGGATTCATAGGTTGCCACCAGCGCCAAGTGCGCGTTGTGGATGTCTCTTTCAGCCCAGCGCCGAAAACGAGGCTCGCCTTCCGCGTCATCGAGCTCAGCCACAGCCGCAGTCAGTGCGGCAAAAACCTGGCGCCGCTGGCGAGTCATTTCGGCCTCCGAGCGGTCACTGGCATAGAGCGCCTTGAGTTCATCGCGTGCCGCCAATAGCAGATCGGTGAACCGGGACTGCAAGGCCTGCTCGGCGCGCCAGTCTGCCAGCAACTGGTCTTCTCCACGCGCGCTCAGCCAGCGCTCGACGCCGATCCGCTCGACCGCCACCGCATAGCCCTCGCTGAAGCGGGTATCACCGCGCAGGAAAAGCTTTTCATGGGCCAGTTC
>SKIE01000171.1 GCA_007116585.1 Wenzhouxiangella sp.
CAGGGCCGTGTGCTACAGGTGCTGGATCGCGGTGAGCCGCAGCCGGGTCAGGACCTGCGCCTGAGTATCGATCTCGATCTGCAGCTGGCGGCGGTCGATGCCCTGGGCGGGGAAGCCGGTGCTGTGGTCGTGCTGGATGTGGACAGCGGCGAGGTGCTGGCGCTGGTCAGCAAACCGGGTTTCGACCCCAATTTATTCGTCCACGGCATCAGCGCGTCGCTCTACAACGAGCTGCTGACGCATCCGCGCCGCCCGCTGTTCAACCGCTTCCTGTCCGGCGGCTATGAGCCCGGCTCGACGGTCAAACCATTTCTTTCCATGGCCGGGCTGGAAACCGGGGCCATTACGCCACAGACGCAGGTGTTTTCCAACGGCGAATTCCGTCTGCCCGGTCACAGCCGCCGCTACCGCGACTGGCGTCGGGGTGGACACGGCTGGGTCGATCTGGAGCTGGCCCTGGCCGAGTCGGTCAACGTCTATTACTACCAGCTGGCGGTCGAGCTGGGTATCGACCGCATGGCCCGGGAGTTGGCGCTGTTCGGGTTCGGCCGGAGGACCGGGCTGGATCTGCCGGGAGAGTCCAGCGGCGTGCTCCCCACCCGCAGCTGGAAACGGGCCACGTTCGGCGAGCCCTGGTTTCCGGGCGAGACGGTCATTACCGGCATTGGCCAGGGTTTTACCGTCGTCACCCCCTTGCAGCTGGCGCACGCGACGGCGGCCCTGGCCGGGCGCGGGCGTACTGCCTCGCCGTCGCTGGCCGTGGCCGGGGAACCCGTGCAGATGGTGGCCCACTATCCGGCCCACTGGGATGCGGTGTTCAACGGTCTGGCCGCAGTGGTGCATGGCCAGTCCGGTACGGCCCGCAGCGTCGCGCGTCAACTGCCGGTGGAAGTCGGCGGCAAGACCGGTACCGCCCAGGTGTTTGCCCGCCCTGATGATGACGTTGAGCGCGCCCGCATGGCCGAACTGGAATTGCCCTGGCATCTGCGCAACCACGCGCTGTTTATCGGGTTTGCGCCGCTGGATCAGCCGCGTATTGCCTTGAGCGTGGTGGTGGAGCACGGCGGCGGCGGTGCCAGCGTGGCCGCACCCGTAGCCGCTGCCGTGATGGACCGTGCCATGGGCCTGGGGTACTGATGGCAACAGTTCATGCGCCGGCCTTGCCGTGGTTCCCGACCCTGCGCCTGGACGGCTGGCTGCTGGCGCTGTTGCTGCTGTTGATGGGTGCGGGCTTGTTCGTGCTCTACAGCGCCGGCGAGCAGGATATCGGCCTGGTCTGGCGACAGGCGGTCCGCCTCGGTTTGGGCCTGGGCGCGCTGCTGGTCATGGCGCACCTGCCGCCGCGGTTTTTGCAGATCTGGGCGCCGTGGCTATTCATGCTGGCCTTGCTGCTGCTGGTGGCGACGGCCTTTTTTGGTGTCGGGCGCGGGGCACAGCGCTGGCTGGACCTGGGCGTGCTGCGGTTTCAGCCGGCCGAGGCCATGAAGCTGGCCCTGCCGCTGATGCTGGCTTCGCTGATGGCCCGACGGCCTCTGCCGCCCGGCTGGGTCGACAGCGCGGTTGCCCTCTGCCTGATCCTGGTGCCGGTGGCGTTGATCGTCAATCAGCCGGATCTGGGTACCGCCGTGCTGGTCGCGGCCAGCGGCCTGGGCCTGCTGTTCCTGGCCGGTCTGCGCTGGCGCCTGATTTTCCTGATGGCCGGTGCGGTGGCCGCGGCCCTGCCGCTGGCCTGGGTCAATCTGCACGGCTACCAGCAAAACAGGGTGCTGACCTTCCTGAACCCCGAGCGCGATCCGCTGGGGGAGGGGTGGAATATCATCCAGTCGAAGATTGCGGTGGGCTCGGGTGGTCTGACCGGCAAGGGCTGGCAGGCCAGCAGCCAGTCGCATCTGGAGTTTCTGCCTGAGCCGCACACCGATTTTATTTTTTCGGTGCTGGCCGAGGAGTTCGGTTTCCTGGGAGTGGTTGCACTTCTGGTGTTGTACGCGGCGATTATTCTGCGTGCGGTCTACATGGCCAGCCGCTGTCGCGACAGTTTCGGTCGCCTGCTGGCCGGCAGCGTCGCGCTGATGTTCTTTTTGTACACCGCGGTGAATGTCGCCATGGTCAGCGGTTTGCTCCCCGTGGTTGGCGTACCGCTGCCGCTGGTCAGCTATGGCGGGACCTCGGCGGTGACCTTGCTGGCCGGGTTCGGGCTGATCATGGGCTTGTACAGCCGCCGCCGCTTCATGGATGGCGCATGATCAGCGCGACCGGAATCCGGCCTTCGGCTCAGGATAGAATGCGCGGCGACGAGTCGGGAAACCTTTGACCGGCGCGCCGCTCTATTGGATGACTGTCAACTGCCGCGCGAGGAATCGGACGCATCAATGAAATATTTCCTGACCCTGTTCCTGTTACTGGGCCTGAGCCTGCTGGTCTCCGCGGCGGCCTCGGCCGATGAGCCGCATCCGGGTGCCGAGGATTTCCTCGCTCGCGCCATGGCCGAACACGACCTGGACGAGGCCTTGATCCGGTCGGTGCTGGCCGATGCCAGCTACCAGCAGGCCATCATCGACGCGATCAGCCGGCCGGCCGAGGCCCGACCCTGGTACCAGTACCGCCCGATTTTCATGACCGAAACGCGGATCGATGGAGGCGTCGAATTCTGGCGGGCAAACGCCCAGCTGCTCGATGAAATTAACGAGCGGTTCGGCGTCCCGATCGAGGTGATCGTGGCCATTGTTGGCGTCGAGACCAATTACGGCATGAACACCGGCAGCTTCCGCGTGATCGATGCGCTGGCCACGCTGGGGTTTTATTTTCCGCGCCGGGCTGATTTCTTTGCCTCGGAGCTGGGGCACTTTCTTGCCCTTTCCGCTGAGGAAGATCTGCCGATCTTCGAGGTTCGCGGCTCGTATGCCGGTGCCATGGGGATCGGCCAGTTCATTCCGTCCAGCTACCGCGCCTATGCGGTTGATTTCGACGGCAGCGGCCGGCGTGACCTGTGGCGGTCTCTTCCTGACGCGCTGGGCTCGGTGGCCAATTACCTTGCGGTGCATCGCTGGGTGCCGGAAGCGCCCGTCGTGCTTGCGGTGGAGCGCATGCCACCCGATCTGGACGAAGACTTTCCGATCCGTCCGCGCCATACCCTCGGCGACCTGGCTGATCTGGGCATTGAGTTCGAGAGCAACGGCCTGCCCGGCGAAACCGCAGCCACGGTCATTGAGCTTGAGGGGGCAGAAGGGTCGGAATACTGGATCGGACTGAACAATTTCTATGTCATCACCCGGTACAACCGCTCGCCGCTTTACGCCATGGCCGTGACCCAGCTGGCCGAGGCGATTCGGGAGCGCGCCGAATGATCAGTCAGACCCGGCGGCTTCTTCCGGCCGTGGTCTTATTCCTGCTTGCGGGCTGTGCGGCGCTGGTCGAACAGCCGGGCCCCGGCCCGGCCAAGCCGCCGGGTGAGGTCGGTGACGGCGCACCGGATACGGAGCTCGACGTCAGCCTTATCCGGCCGATGGTGCCGGCGCCCGAGCCACGCAGCCCGTACGGCAATCACAGTCCCTACACGGTGCTGGGGCAGACCTACCACGTCAAAAGCAGCGCCGTCGGCTACCGCGAGCAGGGTATTGCCTCGTGGTATGGCACCAAGTTCCACGGCCGGCTGACCTCCTCCGGCGAGCCCTACGACATGTATCAATTGACGGCGGCGCACCGCTCGCTGCCGCTGCCGACCTTTGCCGAGGTGACCAATCTCGACAATGGCCGCAGCATTATCGTGCGGATCAATGATCGCGGGCCGTTCCATCCGGACCGGATCATCGATCTGTCCTGGGCGGCGGCGGTCAAGCTGGGCATCGAGCAGGCCGGTACCGGGCCGGTGGAGGTGCGCGCGATCACTTTCGATGAGCCGATCATGACCCGGATCCGCCCGGCGCGCCTGCCGGTCCTGCTTCAGGTGGGTGCGTTTTCCGAACGTCAGCGCGCTGAGTCGGTTGCCGCGGCGCTGACCGACAATGGTCTGGCGCCGGTCAGGACCGAATCGGCCCGCAACGCCTCGGGCAATATCTGGCGGGTCCGCATCGGCCCCCTGTACGAGCTTGATGACGTGCTCCAGCGGGTCGATCAGGTGACCGAACTGGGTTTTGATCATCCGCAATATGTCTATCCCTAAATATCCTCCAATCCTCATGCCCAAGACACTGCTCCAGACCGTTCTGATCGGATTTGTTCTCGGCCTCGCGGCTGCCTCGCACGCCCAGGTGCCGGTGCCGGCGCCACCGTCGATCGGTGCCACCAGCTACGTGCTGGTTGACTTCCACAGCGAGAAGGCGCTGGCCGAGCGTGACAGCGAGGCGCCGGTCGAGCCAGCCAGCATTACCAAGCTGATGACCTCCTACATTGCGTTTCGCGAAATCGCGCGCGGCAACCTGAGCCTGGATGATGAAGTCCTGGTGTCGGAAAAAGCCTGGCGCACGGCCGGGTCGCGCATGTTCATCGAGGTCGGTGACCGGGTTCGGGTCGAGGACTTGCTCAAGGGCATTATCATCCAGTCGGGCAACGACGCCAGCGTGGCCATTGCCGAGCATATTGCCGGCGACGAGGAGGTTTTTGCCAGCATGATGAACGAGGCGGCCGCGCAGCTGGGCATGACCGGCACGAACTACACCAACTCGACCGGCCTACCCGATCCGTCCATGGTCACGACCGCGCGCGATTCGGCCTTGCTGGCACGCGCCCTGATCTCTGAATTTCCGGACTTCTACTCCTGGTATTCCCAGCGCGAATTCACCTTCGGCGGTATCCGTCAGCACAACCGCAACCGCCTGCTGTGGCGCGATCCGTCGGTCGACGGCCTCAAGACCGGGCATACCAGCAGCGCCGGCTACTGCCTGGTGACATCGGCCAGCCGCGACGGCATGCGCCTGATCAGCGTGGTGATGGGCACCGACAGCGAAGAGGCGCGGGCCACGGCCAGCCAGGCGTTGCTGAACTACGGCTTTCGCTTTTTCGAGACCTATCAGCTCTACGACGGCGCCGTCGAGCTCAG
>SKIE01000368.1 GCA_007116585.1 Wenzhouxiangella sp.
TCCTTGACCGAGTGCTGGGTCGGCTTGGTCTTGATTTCGTTGGCAGCTTTCAGATACGGCACCAGCGTCAGGTGCATGAACATGGCCTGGCGGCCGTACTCCGATCCCAGCTGGCGGATGGCTTCAAGAAACGGCAGCGACTCGATATCACCGACCGTGCCACCGATCTCGACCAGCGCCACATCATAGCCCTCGACCGCCTGGTTGACCGAATCCTTGATTTCGTCGGTGATGTGCGGGATCACCTGTACCGTCGAACCCAGGTAGTCGCCGCGGCGCTCCTTGGCGATCACGTTGGCGTAAATCCGGCCGGTGGTGAAGTTGTTGCGCTGGGTCATGCGGGTGCGCACGAAACGCTCGTAGTGGCCCAGGTCAAGATCCGTTTCGGCACCATCCTCGGTCACGAACACCTCGCCGTGCTGAAACGGGCTCATGGTGCCGGGGTCGACGTTGATGTAGGGATCAAGCTTGAGCAGGGTCACGCGCAGACCGCGCGCTTCGAGAATCGAGCCAAGAGACGCTGCGGCGATCCCTTTGCCCAGGGATGACACCACGCCACCAGTAACGAAGATCAGGGATGTCATGCCCGGAGTTTCCTTTGTATGAAGAAAGGTCTGAAGTCCGGAATATCATTCTACCCGAATCCCCGGGCCGGACCGACTCATTCCTTCCAGATGAGGCTGGCCATGCGGCCACAGGTGCCGTCGCGCCGATAGGAAAAAAACAGCTCGGCATCCGATGCCGTGCATAAACCGCAGTTGTGGATGGCTGTCAGGCCGGCCTGCTCGAGCTGAGCGCGAGCGATCCACTTCAGATCGGCCATGAACTGGCCCGGCGCGGTGGTCACAAATGCCTGCTCAAAGCGTCTGTCCAGCGCCACAAAGGCCTCCCGCACCGGCTCATCAACCTGGTACTGCCCGGCGCCGATGGCCGGGCCGATCCAAGCCACCAGTCGCTCAGCAGACAGCGGCAGCGCGCGGACCAGCGCGGGCAGGACGCCGGCAGCCAGGCCACGCCAGCCGGCGTGGGCGGCGGCGACCAGCTGTGCGTCCTGATCCGCCAGCAGCACCGGCAGGCAGTCCGCGGTCTGGACCGCAATGACATCACCCGATCGATCAGTCCAGGCCGCATCGGCCTCGATCCCGGGCAGCCAGTCATCGAGGTGAACTACCCGCGTACCGTGGACCTGCTTCAGCCAGCGGGGGTCGCCGGGCAATTGCTGACGCAGCCGGCGCCGGTTTTCGGCGACCGCGTCGGGATCATCGCCGCAGGCAGCCCCCAGGTTGAAACTGGACCAGGGGCCGACGCTGACGCCGCCGGTCCGCGTGGTGCTGAAACCCGACACACCCGACGGCAGACCGTCAACCTCAATCATCGTCATCCACCGGCTTCAGCTGCTCGATCAAACGGCTCAGGTCGTCCGGCAACGGGGCAGACACTGCCACAGTCTCGCCGCTGACCGGATGCGCCAGCTCCAGCCGGACCGCGTGCAGCGCCTGGCGCGGGAACTGCTGCCAGGCAGTTCGCTGCGACTCGGTCAAACCTTTCGGCGCCCCGCGGCGGCCATAGACCGGATCGCCGACGATCGGGTAGCGAATATGGGCCAGATGCACGCGAATCTGGTGCGTGCGCCCGGTTTCCAGGCGCACTTCCAGCAGACTGCCGCCGGCCAGCCGCCGGGACACCCGATAATGAGTCACGGCGGATCGTCCGTCGCGCCGCACCACCTGGCGGCGGCGATCCACGGGGTGGCGGCCGATCGGTTCATCGACGTGCCCACCGGCAATGGGCTGCCCCCAGACCAGGGCAAGATATCGGCGATGAATCTCGCGCCGCTTCATGGCCTGAACAAGACGGTGATGACTGCCGGGCGTGCGGGCGATCACCAGGCAGCCGCTGGTGTCCTTGTCCAGGCGATGCACAAGCCCCGCTCGCGGCAATGCAGCCAGGCCGGGATCATGATGCAGCAAGGCGTTCACCAGAGTGCCATCGGGATTGCCCGAGCCCGGGTGAACCACCAGACCCGGTGGTTTGTTCACGATCAGCAGGTCGTGATCTTCGAACAGCAAATCCAGTTCGATCGCCTCCGGCGCCGGACTGTCGGAACGGGCCGTCCAGGCCGCATCCATCACCACCTCATCGCCCGCCGCCACCGCCTGTCGCGGCTTCACGCACTCGCCATTCAGGCGAATCTCGCCGCTCCGAATCCATCCGGCCAGCCGGCTGCGCGAATAATCGGGCCACACCGATGCCAGCAGCTGATCCAGCCGCTGGCCGGCCTGGTCAGGCGTCACCACCAACCGGTGGGCAATACGCTCAGTCACCGGCGCCCCGTTGACGTGATGAATTCAGCCTGATCGAAGCTGATTAACAACGATTTACGCCGCAATCTGCGATGATGGGTAGTCATATCGGTATCCGGCCCGTATCATTCGCGTCATTATGCAGACTCTTGCCAAGCCCCGCCCGCATCGGGCCCTTCTGTCGCTGTTGCTTCTGGTGCTGACCCTGGCTTTCCTCGTCGGCTGCGGCCGCGAGACCCGGGATGAAGAGCGCGGTGCAGAAGAACTCTATGCCGAAGCGCAACGCGCGCTGAACGCCCGCAACTACAGCACGGCGATTGAACTCTACCGCCAGCTGACAACCCAGTTTCCGTTCGGCCGCCATGCCGAGCAGGCTCAGCTGGACATGGCCTATGCCATGTATCGCGGCAATCAGCCAGAGCGTGGCTTGACCACGCTGGACCGCTTCATCCGCACCTATCCCACCCATCCAAACGTCGACTATGCATGGTATCTCAAGGGCCTGATCCACTATGATCAGGCCATGGGATTTCTGCGGCGGCTGTTCCCCGATCAGGTCGTGGATCGTGATCAGCAAAGCGCCCGGCAGGCTTTCAACGATTTCCGCGAACTGATCCAACGCTATCCGCAGAGCCGTTACGTGGCCGACGCCCGACAGCGCATGGTCTTTCTGCGGAATGTCATGGCCGAGTATGAGATCGAGGTGGGCGAATACTATTTCCGCCGCCGGGCCTATGTAGCGGCGCTGAACCGCGCCCGCTACACCATCGAGCATTTTCCCGGTGCGCCGGCCAATGTTGACGCGCTGGAACTGATGGAGCGGACCTTCCGCCGCCTGGAACTGGACGAGCTGGCCGACGATACCGCCTATGTCCTGCAGTACAACTATCCGGACCTGCTCGATCAGACTGAACGGGAGAGTCTGCTGCGCCGCCTGTGGCCATTCGACTAGACGAGGCAGCCTGCGCCGCGCGCTTTGACGACTATGTTGCGCGCGTCGAGAGAGAACTGGATCGACGCTGCGCCACCGGCAGTGAAGCCAGCGCCACCTTGTGCGAAGCGATGCGCTATGCCCTCCTGAACGGCGGCAAGCGCCTGCGCCCGCAACTGGTCTATGCCAGCGGCGAAGCGCTCGGGCTGAATCCGACGCAACTGGATGCACCGGCCTGTTCAGTCGAGCTGATTCATTGCTACTCGCTGGTTCACGATGATCTGCCGGCAATGGATGACGATGACCTGCGTCGGGGCCGGCCGACCGCACACCTGGCCTTTGACGAAGCCACCGCCATCCTGGCCGGCGACGCCCTTCAAGCCCTGGCCTTCCAGGTGCTGGCTGAAGAGCCGGCCCTGAACCATCCCGTGCCGGCCGCGGCACGAATGATCGGCGAACTCGCTGCCGCTTGCGGCGCTGACGGCATGGCCGGCGGGCAAGCCCACGACATGGCGCTGGAGCATCAGCAACCAGACCAGGCCACGCTGGAACACATGTTTCGACTCAAGACCGGCGCCCTGATCCGGGCGTCGGTCATGATGCCAACGGCCCTGGTGCCCGACCTGCCGGCTGCACAGACCGCCTGCCTGCGCGAGTTCTCCGAGTGGATCGGGCTGGCTTTCCAGATCCGCGACGACCTGCTCGACGTCGAAGGTCAAACCGACTTGATTGGCAAGCAGACCGGCGCCGACCTCGCCCACGGCAAGGCGACCTGGCCCGGACTGTTCGGACTGGATGCCGCGCGGCGGCGCATTGATGAACTCAACGAGCGCGCGCGAAGCGCACTGGATCAGTTCCAAGGCGACACGCAGGCCCTGCACTGGCTGGCCGACCGGCTGGTCCACCGAACCACCTGAACACGTCAGACGTAGCGGGTCGGATCGTCCAGGCCGGCGTCCTGAAACCCCTGGCGACGCAGGCGACAGGAATCACAGACCCCGCAGGCCCGGCCCTGGGCGTCGGCCTGGTAGCACGACACGGTCTGGGCATAGTCGACACCCAGCGCCGTACCACGCTGAATAATCTGTGATTTCTTCAGATCTATCAGTGGAGTGTGGATGCGAAACCGGCTGCCTTCAACGCCGGCCTTGGTGGCCAGATCAGCCAGCTGCTCGAACGCGGCGATGAACTCCGGGCGACAGTCCGGATAGCCGGAGTAATCGACCGCGTTGACGCCAATAAAGAGGTCCGTCGCACCCAGCACCTCGGCATACCCGAGCGCGAGGCTCAGCATGAGCGTATTTCGCGCAGGCACGTAGGTGACGGGAATGCCCTCGGCCAGTTCGGTCGGGACGTCAAGATCATCAGTCAGGGCGGAGCCACCGATCGCGCGCAAATCCACCGCAACAACCTTGTGAGACACTGCACCGAGGCTGCTTGAGAGCCTAACTGCGGCTTCCAGCTCAGCGCGATGGCGCTGGCCATAGTCAACCGCCAGCGTATGCACGGTGTACCCAGCCGCCACCGCCTCGGCCAGCACGGTGGCCGAGTCGAGCCCGCCGGAGAGCAGGGCCACGGCGCCGGGACGCGATGAAGATGACGCAGCCATTAGTTGACCACCGCCACACCGAACAACACGGGATGCGCCAGCAGCAGGCCGACGTAGGCGACCAGTCCAACCGCAATGACCAGCGCATCCCTCCACAGCGGCTGGACCGTTTTGGAAGGCCGCTCACCGCGCAGAGTGGCGACCATCATCGCCAGCACAGAGTAAAGCCCCAGCCCGCCGAACAAAACA
>SKIE01000060.1 GCA_007116585.1 Wenzhouxiangella sp.
CAGCCAGGTCATGGTTCGTGTCAGCAGGCGGCCGGTGTCGCCGAACCCGCACAGCAGATAGAAAGGCTGGTCGTACTTGCGCACGGCGCGACGGAATCGGGCGCCGCGCATGGCCTGGGCAAAAGCCGGATCCTGCATCAGCGACAAAATGCTGCCGATGGAAAACAGCCAGGCAATCACGGTCAGATAGATGCTGACCATGGCCCACAGGCGCTGGGCTTTGCTGAATTCGTGGGGTACTTCGCCAAACCCGATGGTGCTGCCGGTGTAGCTGACGACGTAGAAAGCGTCGAACAGACTCATCCGCCAGGGATTGCCGTCGGCGTCTTCACCCGGCATCAGGGTAAAACCCACCGTGGCGATGGAGTAGGCCGCGATCAAAACGATCAGCGGTACCCGCATGCGGCGGAAGAACAATAGCGCTGTCGAGCGACGGGCGGCCATGGGCGGTTCAGCGGCTCAGCGGCTCAGCGATTCAGCCCTGCGGTTTCCATCGTCAGCAGCACCACCGACAACAGGTTGGCCAACAGCGCACCGCCTGAAAGCGACACGATGCTGGCCATGATGGCCGGGGTCAGTCCGACCTCGAACACATGCACCGACAGGGCCCAGACCACAACCGCGGCCAGCAGATGCAGGTCCACCACCAGACTGGAGGCCAGAAGCATGGCACTCATCTGCGAGCGCTCGCCCAGTTTCATCACCGTGGCGATCAGGCCAACGACCAGCGCGGCAAACAGCTCGTAGACATTGTGGTGGTCAGGGTTGTCGATTTCACCGAGGAAAAAACCGAAGTTGAGGGTCAGCGCGAGCAGGACGAAAAACCCGAAAATCACCTTGTTGAGATTCATGGCAAAACCCTCAGAAAGCGTAAAAAAGCCCGAGTCATTATGCACTCTGTCGGCGGGCAGTGGCTTCGCCCACGTCCTTCTCTATAATGATTACGCGAAGCAGGAGGGGTAGCTTTTTGTCGAATCCTGTGGGCCAGTGACTTCACATAACAATTTTCAGGAGGCAAGACCATGAAAAGACTTTCAGCGCTTTCGCTTGTCGCTGCTCTGGGCATCGCACTGGGCAGTGCACAGGCAGATGACCATATGCATGCATCGGTCAGCTTCATCGACCGCGACGGTAGTGCAGTCGGTACGGGCACCTTGGTTGAAGGCCCGAACGGCATTCTGATCGACCTGAACCTGCACAACCTGCCGCCGGGCCGGCGCGCGATCCACATCCACAGCATCGGTACCTGTGAAGACCCGGACGAGGGCTTCGTCGCCTCCGGTGGGCACCTCAACCCGGAAGGCATGCAACACGGCTTGATGAACCCGGATGGTCCGGACAACGGCGATTTGCCCAACATCATCGTGCGCGAAGACGGCACCGTTCAGGTCGAATTGTTCACTCACCTGGCCTCGCTGCATGGCGCCAACGGCCGTGCCTCAATCCTTGACGAGGACGGTGCTGCCTTTGTCATCCACGAAAACCGCGATGACCATTTCACCCAGCCGATCGGCGGCGCCGGACCACGGATTGCGTGCGGTGTGATTGAACAAGCCGAGGAATGAGCCGTCCGGTTTTCCTTGTCATCGGAGCGCTCGCTGCCCTTGCGGCAGCGAGCGTGCCGTTCCTGAACCAACTCGCCGGTCTGAGTGATCCGGTCGCGTTGAGTGAAGACGGGATCGGCCCGCTACGGCTCGGCGCTGCATTCGCGACGGCGGAACAACGAGCATTCCGCGTCGCTCCCGAGACTGCATTTTCCGGAATTGGCTGCGCGGGCCTCGATGAAATCCGCTACGACGGCAAGCTAGGCCCCCACCCGGTGGGCATCATGGCCATGGCCGATCGAGGCCGGATTCAGGAGATCGAGGCGACCCTGTACAGCCCCGTGCAGGTAAACAGCAAGAGCGCCTGCCAAGCCCTGCGAGACCAGTTCGCCGAACCGTTCATCGACCGCTTCGGCGAATACGAGCAAACCTGGGAAGTGCGCAAACCGGTCTCACGAGAACTGCTGGCTCAAACCGGCCCGGTCATTCTGCAGGCGCGTTGGTTCCCGGCCGGCGGCAGCTGTTATGTAAGCGCGCACTTCGGGACCGCCAACTACAGCGGTGCTGGCCCAACCCCGACCGCTGCGGTATCGGCTTACTAGCGCCGGCGACCGCCGCGCTTTTTCTTGCCGCGAGGACGCTCTTCGCGGACCTGAATCGACTGTCCATTGAGCTCGGCGCCGTCCAGTTCGGCAATGGCAGCTCGGGCTTCGTGCCCTTCCATGTCGATCATGGCGACACCGCGGCAGCGGCGGGTAAAGATATCCAGCGGCAAATCCAGCTTGCGGACGGTTCCGCAGCGCGAAAACAAGTCGCGCAGCTGGCTTTCTCGGGTTTCAGGATGGATGTTGCGGACAAACAGGGTTTTCATGCGGGGGCGGCCTCCGGGCCGAAAAGCGTAGGGTCGGCAAACCTCGGCAACGGTCAATACCGGGGCCGAATGACCTTTTGAAAAACGGTAATCCCACAGAGTAACACAGTCAGCCGCACCGCCCTTGCCTTTCCGGGCGCGGCTATCGCGCGACCCGGTCCAGCATCTCGACACGTATATAACCCGGCTTGCCCTGCAACACCTTCTGCCGAAAGTACTCGCACAAAAAACATAGCCGCACCCAGGGCCATTGTTCGTTGAGATCGGGTCCGCCCACCGACACCACCTGCGCCATGACCTCGGGCGCCGGATCGAACGGCCAGCGCAGCCAGGCCTTGGCCAGTCCGGTCCCCAGCGGCGCGTTCGGCAACAGGGCTTCAATATCAATGCCGACCGCGCGGTCAGTTTGCAGGATGAAGTTCTTGGCCAAAGGGTCAGCGTAATCCGGCCCCGACCAGACCCGTTCGGGCCTCAGCGCACGCGCCTGCCGCAGCAGGTCGGCAGCCCGGTCCGACTCGATCACGCCACAGCGATTCAGGAAATCCAGGTCGCGGTCCAGCTGCCCAGCGGCGGGGCCCGGATCGGCCGCAAGCGCCGGCCTGTGGGTATACAGACGAACGAAGAAATCAACCAGCCGGCCCCGCGCGACCGCGTCTTCCAGCCGCGGCGGCGCCCCGGGCACGTAATCCACCCACAGTTGCGGGCCCTGACGCATCAACAGGGCTGGGAAACAGCCGCTGTCGGCAAACTGTTCCAGACTTTCGGCAACGGCCTGCGCCTGGGACGGATCGGCAAAACGCACGCGTTTGAGACGGGCACTGCCGATCTGCACAAAGTCGACCACGTGGGTCTTGCAAAGACCGGCACCGCGCCAGGCACGCCAGCGACGACGCAACCGCTGCCATAGCGGCAGTGCAGGTCTCACCTTGATTTTCCCGGTCATTACGGCAGCTCAGACGACGGCGCAGGCAGACATTGTACGGCGGTCGAAGCGGCATTCCGTTGTACACTTCAGCAGGCATGCACGTGCCGTCCCTCTCATCCGCTGCCGATGGCAGCCTCAGCGCGCCGCAGACCGCGCGGCGGCGGGCAGTTTTTGTTGTCGGCGCCGGGCGCAGCGGCACCAGCACGCTGACCCGGGCCCTGGGGACGCTGGGCGTGGAGCTGGGCAACCGCTTCAAACGCGCCACGCGCAAAAACCCGACCGGGTTTTTCGAAGACGCCGACTTGCTCAGGATCAGCAAGGCGGTCCGAGCAAGGATTGGCGTACGGGCCGACAGCGTTCGCCTGATCGCGCCAGAGGAACTGACCGGCCCGCGCTTGACAGCACTCCAGCAGCGCGCGGTCCGAACCATCCGGCAACGCTTCGGTCACGCGCCCATCTGGGGCTTCAAGTATGGCCGGACCCTGCGCATTCTGCCTTTCTGGGAACCGGTGCTGGCCGAGCTGGAGACCGAACCCAGTTTCGTCATCGCCCTGCGCAACCCCTTGAGCGTGGCCCGTTCGCGCGCCAAGCTGGATCCGCGACGAGGGCTGCAGGCAGCCAGCGATCTGGAGTGGTTGCTCAGCATTGTGCCGTTCCTGCGCCGAACCCGGCCGCACCGGCTGACGGTGGTCGACTACGACGATCTCATGGACGAACCGGTCGCCCAGCTAAGCCGTTTGGCGAAGGAACTGGCCTTGCCGCAGGCAGTGACCACGTCGCGGCAAATCGAGGAATATGCCGAAAACTTTCTCAATCCAGGCCTGCGCCACACTCGTTATGCCGCCGAAGACCTGGACCAGGACAACGAACTCAACCCACTGGTTCGCACCGGCTACCGGCTGCTGCGCCAGCTCTCACGCGGCGAACTCGGCACGCGCGACGAGACTTTCTGGGAGCAATGGCGCTTTGTCGAGCAGGGCGTGCGCGACCTCAGGCCTATTCTGAATCTGATGGATCTGCGCGAAAACGAGCGACGCCGGGCCGTCACCAGCCTGTTCGGCCCGCTGCAGGCCTTCTCGCTGCTCAAGCCGCGCCTGAAAAATATCTAGCCTGCCCTATGCAAGCCACCATCCCGATCCGCTACATCGAGCCGGTATTCCGCCCGCCCAGCGAGGGCCGCTCGCTGATCCTGCCGGTCACCGACGGCTGCTCCTGGAACCAGTGCACCTTCTGCGAGATGTACACCGCGCCGCAGAAGAAATTCCGCGCGCGCGACGAGGCCGAAGTGCTGGAGAGCATCCGGCGCAGCGGTGAGGAATTCGGGCCTGGCGTGCGCCGGGTGTTTCTGGCCGACGGGGATGCGCTGGTGCTGCCAACCCATCGCCTGCTGAAGATTCTGCAGGCCATCCGCGAACACATGCCTTCGGTTGAGCGCGTATCCAGCTACTGCCTGCCGCGCAACCTCAAGCGCAAGTCAGTCACTGAGGTGCGCGAGCTGGCCGATGCGGGCCTGAAAATGGCCTATGTGGGAGCGGAATCCGGCGATGATCTGGTGCTGGACAAGGTCAACAAGTGCGAGACCCATGCCTCGACGGTCGACGCGCTGGACAAACTGGGCGAGGCCGGCATTACCCGCTCGGTCATGATCCTGAACGGTCTGGGCGGACAGATCTACACCAAGC